>CAZVCQ010000286.1:0-4623 GCA_964626085.1 uncultured bacterium | reverse complement strand
GTTTCATGCTACACCCATCACTACAGGTGTCCATCGAACCGGGGGCACCCCAATCTCCCACACCGCAGCCTCGGCCAGGTCCGCCGGCATCTCATAGACTGACAAGCACTTACGCCTGTGTCGGACGCAGTCCAGCAAGTCCCGCGTCTTCTGGTTCAGCTCTATCTCATTCATGTCACTCTCCTTTACTAGATTCCATTAGCAGTCCTCATACAGTAATAGCCACTTTTCGGCGTTTCTGGTCAAAGGAATATTGCAGAAACTGCTGATTTCCCGTCCAGGGGTCGTGGGGGGGGTATCCCCCCGGCTATCCCCAAGCTTATTGCCGGGGTTATCCTCCGGCCTATGGAGGAGCTTATACCCCGGCTTATGGGCGGGCTTATGGGCGGGCTTATGCCTCTGCTAATGGAGGAGCTTATGCCCCGGCTTATGGGACAGGCTCTGGAGGAGCTTATCGCCCGGTTTATGGACGAGCTTCTGCCCCGGACTATGGCGGAGCTTCTCCCCCAGCTTGTGGGGGAGATTCTCGGGGAGATTATCCCCGAGCTTATGGAGGGGCTTATGGACAGGCTTATGCCCCAGCTTATGGAAGAGCTTATAGGCCCTCCCGGGGTTTCGGCCAAACAGCGGCCTGACTGCCTTCGCCAGACACCGCCCGCCGCCCGGCGCGCCCAGCCGCGCTGGCTTGACTTCCACGGCGAACCGCACTAACCTACCATCGTCATGTCGAGGATTTCGGCCTTCTTCGGGATATCCATCTACATGTATTATCGTGAACACATGCCGCCGCACTTCCACGCCATCTACGCCGAACATGAGGCCGAGGTGGAATTGAACGGCCTGACGCTGCTGTCAGGTAGCCTGCCGCCGCGAGTCAGAGGCCTTGTGGTCGAATGGGCGGCGATGCACAAAGACGAGTTGCGCCAGGTCTGGGAACAGGCAATGACTCACCAGCCTCTTTCGCGAATTGCGCCGCTGAAATAGGAGTGACGATGCACCGTATCGTAGCTGCCCGACCGCTGCCGGGATACCGGCTGGACCTCCGCTTCGAAGACGGAGTCGAGGGCGAGGTAGACCTTGCTCACCTTGTCGGCAAAGGCGTATTTGCCAAGTGGCAGGACCCAACGGAGTTCCAGAAAGTGTTCATCGACCCCGAGAGCCACACCGTTGCCTGGCCGGGTGAAATAGACCTCTGCCCGGAAAGCCTGTACGAAGACGTGGCCAGGGTCGCCGCGCCATGTAGCGCCCGCGACAAACCGCAGTCAGGCAACTGAAGTGCCCCGCCCCGGCGTCCTCCGTCCGTCTGTCCGCCGCCAATCTCCCCAATCTGAAATCTGCAATCTGAAATCGGCTCGCCGCGAGCATCGCCTCGCCGCCGACGTCCTCGCTCCTACTCCCACCCTCCATCTTCGCCTATCTCCTGTCCTCGCTCCTCCGACCTCACTCCTCCATCTTCACAACACCATCCCCGCCTCCGCCATCAGGAAGCTCATGGAAGAACACTAGTCCTTCTCCCCGCCGCCACATTGACATCTGTCGGGCCGACGGTATCCTCTGACCGTGAGACACCGACCCCTGCTCCACATCGAGACGTCGGTCTTTGGGCTCTACGCTCGAACAGGCGGCCACTATGAAGATTGATGGCCTCGACTGGATGGACTGGCTGCACAAGACAAGGCGAGAATCCGAGCAGAAGCGGAAGCAGCTCGGCCTCAGCCGGGTGGAATGGCTCAGGAGAATCGAGCAGGAAGCGGACCAGATTCGCTCGGAGATGGCGGCGAAGGCTCAGCCCATCGCCCGCGACAAACCGGCCCAACCGCAGGGCCGTCAGCCGTGAGCCGCAGGCCGTAGTCCGTAGTCCGTTAGCCCTCTTCCTACACCGTTTGACATGCGAGTAAGACTGCCGATAATGGACGCGAGAGCACGGCAGTCCGGTATCATAAGTCGGCTCGGTCAATCATTGCCGCGACACTGGACTGCTCGTGACTCTCTTTTTCTCAACGGGTCTCGCGGGAACACAGCGAGTACTCCCGACGCGCGCGGGCGGCGTCTCCCCTGCCAGCAGGAACATTCCAGATTGTAGATTCCGGATCCTGGATTGTCGGTTGCAGACTAGCTGCGTCGGTGGCGTTAGAGTTGGTTGAGCAAGTCTTCCCTAGAGATGCCGTTCCACTGGCTCACCCGATTCAGGATGTCGCTGAGGGTCCCCTTGGCCAGTGTCCTATGCGCCGGAACGGTCACACAGTGGACGCCGGCCGCAGTGGTCTTCTTGAGTTGAATGTGACTTCCCCGTGTGCGGACAACCTCATACCCGAGTCGTCGCAGCAGCGCGACGACGCTGTCACCGTCCGTCTGCGGCAACCGGGGCGGCATCGTGGACTTCGGTTTCGGTCAGGATCAGCAGGTTGAGCGTCTGCCCCATTTGCAGCTGGTCGTGGAAGTGACAGGCCGCGGCATCTTTCACTTCGACCATCAGTTCGTCGAGCGACGGCGCGCAGGTGAAGATGTCCGCCCCGATTCCGCGAGCACACCACTGCTCGCCGTCGTTGTAGACTTCGACTTTGACAACCATGCCTGATTATCTCTCGTGCCCCGGACTAGTCAAGGACTGCAACGCGTCCGAAGTCCGCGAGTGACCAGTGAGGCGCATCCGCGCCCAAGGTCATAGCGCAGTATCCAGTTGCCAGTATCGGACTCAACCACTCGATCCCTCTATCCCTCGATCTCACAATCCCTCTCCCCTGCAGATTGTCGATTGCAGATTGGCCGGCCCCGAGGCAGATTGACATCCCCGCCCATCATTGGGCATTTCAGATTGCAGATTGTAGATTGCAGATTCACCGGCCCCTCGGCCATTTGACATCCATCCCCGCTAGTCCTAGAATCCAGCCGTTGTGAGACCGGCTCACTTGCCCTGGCTTCCGGCCGAGGCCCGCGTTGTCGACAGCTTCGTGCGGGCATTGGTGGCCGGCAGGTATGTGAGTGCGCACAAGGCCGTGCCTGATTGTCAGCGGGCGCTGGAGCAGTTACGGGCACGCGCTCTCGAAAGGGGTAAGAGCCTGCCGCTCAGGAGCCAGAGCGCCGTGCGGTGTAGAATCAACAAGCAGGCCCGCAGTGCCGGCAGGCCGGCGAGGCCTGCTCACTTGCCCTGGCTCCCGGCCGAGGCCCGCGTCCTCGACCGGTTCGTACGGGCACTGGTGGCCGGCAGGTACGCGAGCGCTCGTGAGGCCGCACCTCATTGCCGGCAGGCGTTGGACCGGTTGCGGGCCCGCGCGAACGCTAGCGGTCAGAGCCTGCCCACCCGCAGCAGTCGGGCCGTGTGGTGCAGAATCAGCGATTTGGCTCGTGGCGCCGGCAGGCCGCTGCGCCGGGTTCGCTACACCCGGGAAGAGAGGCAGCTCTTCAGCCGCTACGCCCGGCGGCTCGCTTCCGGGAAGTACGCGTCCGTGGCCGATGCGGCTCGCGCCTGTCTCGCCGCGCACCGACAACTGAAACCGTCGCCGCCCTCGCGACCGTTCCACGGCATCTACCAGACCATCGAGACGGCTTCGTGTAAGTTAGGCAGAACACCGGTATTCAGGCCGATGTCTGCGAAGGGTGTCCTCATCATGCGGCGGTACGCAAAGGCAGTTGCAGATGGCCGCTACGCTGGCGTGGTCGCGGCCCTGCCGGATATCCGCGCCGATTTGCCGGACAAGCGCTCGGCCAGCTGCATCGTGCATCGCGTGCGCGAGCTTGCCCGCGAGCTGGGCTGGTCACCCGCGCAAGCCAGGTGGTCGGACGCGGAGAATGAGATTGTGGAACGGTTCGCCAAGGCTGTTATCGCCGGTGTGTACTTGGGCCCGAGCGCGGCGGTCGACGACTGTCTGGCCGCTCTGAGGGGCACAGGGATGCGCGGCCGGCCGCTGAATGAAGTCCGGTGGAGACTGAGGCGCTGTCTGCGCAGGCTGGGCTGGAGGCCCGGTGACAAACACTGGAGCGCCGCCGAGCTGGAGGTAGTCAGCCGCTTCGCCCGGCAGGTCGCCGACGGCGGCCTGGTTGCGGCCGCGGCGGCCGAGTCGTGCCGGCTGGCCCTTGGAAAAGCCGGCTTCCCGCTTCGGACTCCAGGTGACGTCACGCGCAAGCTGAAGGCAATGACGCGCATGTGCGCCCGGCGGCCTTGCCGACCGCGGTGGACCGAGGCAGAGAATAAGGCCTGCGATTCCTGGATAGACTGGTACGACCGGCACCGGACGGTGCGGCGCTACCGGCCGCGCACGGAGGCGATCGACGGATTGCTGGAGGACACGCAACGGATTGGCAGCCAGCGCACGCGCAGGGCATGTGCGGCTCACCTGCGGAAACGGCGGCTGCGCAAGTACGGCCTCGCCTAGCCTTGGGAGGGAGCAGGGACACCTGTTCGGCGACGGCGTCAATGGCATCGGGCCACGCCCCAATCCCGCCCGCGGATTTGACATCCCCGCCCGCTCTGGCTCACCCCAAACCCCGCTCCTCAGGGGTTCCACCCCTAAGGCGTGTTGAGCCGGCACGGACGGCTCCCTGCGAGGACGCAGAGCAGCGCTCCCTCTGGTCGTCGCACGTGCACCTGTAACCCCTTGGGGTGACCCTGCGGGTTTGACAACC
>CAZVCQ010000285.1:0-4627 GCA_964626085.1 uncultured bacterium | reverse complement strand
CGAGAAAAAGCGTGCAAACGAGCCGAAATCACCCACACAAAGACGCGAAGACCCATAAAGTGTAACCCATGTCCCGTTCGCGCCGAGTCCGGCTGCCCTGGCCAACATCCCGCGCCGGGCTGTAAGGCGCTTGTTTTCAATATCTTAGGCCGGTGGATGTCGCGACATGTCCGGCGTTTGCCCTTGACGGGCCTCCTGCAGACCTTGACAATGTCGACGATTATGCTATATTTGGCGCAGTTATGGGGTGCTCCTCGAAGCCGTCGGTATCCGTAATCGTGCCCGCATTCAACGAGGCCGAGAACGTCGCTCCCCTGCTGGCCGAGTTGTCGGCGAAACTGCCCGAGGACTACGAGGTCATCATCGTCGACGACGGCTCAGCCGACGGCACCTGCGACGCGGCCGTCGCCGCCCAGGCCCAATACCCGTTCCTGACAACCTGCCGTCACCGCACCAACCTGGGCAAGACCGCGGCAATCATGACCGGCGTCGAGCAGGCGCGGGGGGAATTCGTCTCGATATTCGACGCTGACCTGCAGTTCCGGCCCGAGGACGTGGTCGCCCAGGTGGAGAAGCTGCGCGAGGGCTGGGACCTGGTCACCGGCCGCAAGCAGGGCCGGTACGAGAAGCAGATGGTCTCCTCAATCTACAACGGACTGGCGCGGATGATGTTCGGCATCAAGGTGCACGACATCAACGCGCTCAAGACTTTCCGGCGCGAGGTGCTCGAAGGCATGACCCTGCGCAAGGACTGGCACCGCTACATCGTGCCGCTGGCGGCGGCCCGCGGTTTCCGGATAACCGAAATCCCGGTCGAGCTCCGGCCCCGGAAATTCGGGCAGGCCAAGTACTCGGGCCGGGCGCGGATCCTCGTCGGGCTCTTCGACCTGGTCGCGGTCGCGTTCCAGCTCACTTTCATGCGCAAGCCATTGCTTTACTTCGGCGTGCTCGGCATGGGCGCGCTCTCGCTCGGCTTCCTCGTGGGGCTCGCGGCCGTCATCCTGCGGCTGGCCGGTCACGGGTTCAGGCCGATGCTCTACCTCGTAATCCTGCTCGTGATGGCCGGGCTCGTGCTCTTCGCGGCCGGGTTTCTGGGTGAATCGCTGGCCGGGATGACCGACCGCATCGAACGGCTCGAACGGCTGCTGCGCCGCCCGGAGAAGAAAGAGTAGTGGCGGGAAAGAGCCGGGCCTGCCCGCGCAGCAGCAGGCGGGCGGCGCTCTCGACCACCGGCCGCATCGTCATTTCGCTCGGGCTGCTGGCCCTGCTGGTGTTCCTGTTCCGCGGCAAACTGCCGGCGGCGATGGACGAGCTGCGCCAGCTGCGCCCGGCGCCGCTGCTGCTGGCCGCAGCCTGGTACGTGCTTTTCGTCTTCATCTCGGCGTGGCGCTGGCAGGTGCTGCTCCGGGCGCGGGGGCTGCGGTTCTCGACCTGGTACCTCGCCCGGGTGTTCACGCTCGGGCTGTTCTTCTGCAAGATGCTGCCGACGTCGATCGGCGGGGACGTGATGCGCATCGCCTACACCGCGCGCAAAGACAAGGGGCTTGAGGCATTCTCGGCCACGTTCCTGGACCGACTCATCGGGTTCGTCAGCCTGACGTTCCTGGCGGCAGTGACCGCACTCGGCCTTTTCGTGGCGCGCGGGCTCTGGGCCGAGCAACTCGTCCTGCGCAAGAACCCGGCCGGCGCAGTGACGCTGGCGATGCGCGGGGACGTGATGTTCGTGCTGCTGCTCGGGGTACTGGCGTTACTGTTGCTGCTGGCCCTGGTGCTGTTCAGCGACCGCGCGCACCGGCTGGCCACGCGGGTCTTCGGCCGGGTGCGGGTGTTCGGCGTGGGCCGGATGCTCGACCGGGCCTACGACGCCGTGAAGCAATTCCGCGGCCACCCCGGAGCGCTGGCGCTCAGCTTCATGTCCGGCATTGGGGTGCAGACGGCCCTGAGTTTTGCCTGGTTCCACACCGCCCAGGCGCTGGGCGCGTCGGTGCCGCTGGCCTACTACCTGATATTCATTCCGGTACTGAACATCGTCGTTAACATCCCGTCCATCGGCGGGCTGGGGGTGCGCGAATGGACGTTCGTCGCGCTCTTCACCCAGCCGTGGATGGCCGGGGCAATGGCCGACCACAAAGCGTTTGCCGCCGCAGTCCTGTTCCTGGCGCTGGACATGGTGTTCGCGCTGGCGGGTGGGCTGATTTTCGCGTTCATGCGGCGCAGCGCCCAGCCCGGCATCGCGGCCGGGCCTGCCCGCGCAGCAGCAGGCGGGGCGGCCCAAGACCTAGGAGCAAAACCCGAAACCCGGGACCGGCAGGGCCCCGGACTCGAAGCTTCCGGCCCGGAGGTCCTGCGATGAACCCGGGCCAGAGGGAGGATGCAAGTGCTACCAGTTCCAAGAACTAACATCGAGGGGATCCGGCCCTACAAGCCGGGCAAGCCGATTGAACAGGTCGTCCGCGAGTTGGGCATCAAGGGGCCCGTAATCAAACTCGCGTCGAACGAAAACCCGCTGGGGCCGTCACCGCGCGCGCTCTCGGCCCTCCGCCGGGTGTTGCCCGAGTTGCACTACTACCCGGAGGACTCGGGCTACCTGTTGCGCGCGAAGCTCAGCGCGATCCACAAAGTCGACCCGGACTCGATCATCCTGGGCAACGGCTCAGTGGAAATCATAATGATGGCCTGCCTTGCCTACCTCGAGCCGGGGGACGAGCTTGTGATGTCGGACCACTCCTTCATGATGGCGCGAGTCGGCGCCGCGATTATGAACGCCCGGCTGGTTGACGTGCCGACTCTCGAATACACGCACGACCTCGAACAGATGCTGGCGAGCATCACCCCGCGGACGAAGATAGTCTACATCGATAACCCGATCAACCCGCTCGGGACCATCGTCTCCAAAGACGCCATGAACGAATTCATGGCCAAAGTGCCCGATCATGTCCTCGTCGTCATCGACGAGGCCTACGCTGAGTACATCACCAGCCGCGACTACCCCAAGGCGCTGGACTACTACAACCAGAACAAGAACGTGCTCATCCTGCGCACCTTCTCGAAAGTCTACGGCCTGGCCGGCCTGCGCATCGGCTACGGCTTTGCCCGGCCGGAGATCATCGGCTGCCTCGCCAAGGTCCGGCTGCCGTTCAACGCCAGCCGCGGGGCCCAGGCCGCTGCGGTCGCGGCGCTGGACGACAAGCGTCACATCCTTCGTAGCCGCAAGGCCAACGAGACAGGCAAGGAGTTCTTCTACCGGGAACTGAAGAAACTGAACAAGGTCTTCTATCTCAAGAGCTACGCCAACTTCGTGTTCATCAACTTCGCGGTTGACTCTCAGGAGATATTCGAGGAGTTGCAGCACCGCGGGGTGATTGCCCGGACCGTCAAGGAGTACAATTTCCCCAACGCCCTGCGGGTGTCGGTCGGCACGCCGGCCGAGAACAAGCGGTTCATGAAGGCTTTGAGTGAAGTTGTCCGCTAGCAGCCAGGCCGGCCGCTAGAGCACCGGTTTGCCGAAGATGCGGGCCTTGGCGAGGTCCATGGCGCATCTGAACCCTAGCCAGATCGAGCCCTTCATCTCCGAGTCCACGCCCCAGCGACAGGTCGTCCTGCAGTAGGCCGCGCCGTTCTGGAAGGAGCCGCCCCGGATCGCCTTCCCCAGGTCCTCCCAGTTCCCCGAGGTTATCTGCCACACATTCCCCGCCATGTCATGGGCCCCGACCGGGCTGATTCCGTCAGGAAACATCCCGACCTCGGTAGTTCCGCCGGCGTTCCACTCCTTGCTGTTGCAGTGGCGCTTGTCGAACTCATTGCCCCAGGGCCAGAGTCGCTCGTCAGTCCCGCGCGCCGCGCGCTCCCACTCTTCCTCGGTGGGCAGCCGCTTGCGCGCCCACTGGGCAAAGGCCTCGGCATCGCCGTAGGAGACTCCGATGACCGGGTGCTCGGGTTTGTTCCAGCGCGGGTCTCTCCAGAAAAGCGGCGCCGGGTGCCCGGTCGCGGCCATGAAATCGGCATACCGGCTGTTGGTGACGAGGTAGCGGTCGATGTAGCAGTCCCGGACCGTGGCGATTTCTCTTGGCTTCTCGGTCTTGAATACGGGGTCCTCTTGCTCCCTCAGCATCTCGACAACCTCGGCGACCCGGGTCTGGTCAATCCCAAAAACAAAATCCCCGGCCGGGACGAGAACGGCTTCGGCGTGATCGTTGGTCGTGATTATGACCTGAGGTAGTGACATGGACGCGAGGGGAATATACCAAAACTCCGGCCACGGTCAATAGCTCCACCGAGACGATGTCTTCTCAGACCGCGGTCGCGGGCTTCGTGCAGGCTGAACGCCCTCCGCGTCTCAGTCGGCACGCCGGCCGAGAACAAACGGTTCATGAAGGCGTTGTGTGAAGTTGTCGGCAAATGAGAGTTAGCAGTTAGGAGTCGGCAGACAGACGCGGCTCCTGCTTCCTAACTGCTACCTGCTAACTGATTCGCCTTGCCGAAGATACGCGCCTTGGCGAGGTCCATGGCACAGCGGTACCAAGCTCAGAAGTCCTCGGTCCCGTCCGAGATGCGGACGCCGTCGTAGCGCGGAAAGGCGGGATTTCGGGGACCCCTGACGCCGCACTACATCAGAATACAACTAGTG
>CAZVCQ010000284.1:0-4646 GCA_964626085.1 uncultured bacterium | reverse complement strand
ATCATCGGCTCCAAACCGCTGTTCTTGTTCTACGCCTGGTACTACAACTATGGCAATCGCCTCCGGCCCAACCGGTACCGCCTGTCAATCGGCACCGGTGAGAGGCGCGCGCTCAGGCTCTTGTCCGGTGAGGAAGCTGCGCACGTGATGGCCACTATACCCGAGGGCTATACGGCAAAGGAGGTTGCGGCGAAGCTGGAGGAACGCGCCATCTGCCGGGCCGACAGCTTCCTTGCCGCCTGCGCCGACACCAGTCTGCTCAGGGAATCCGGCGTGTCCGCACCAACGGCCGAAGGCTACCTATTTCCGGAGACCTATGAGTTCCTCACCGGTTCGCAGCCGGCCGAAGTCGTGCGCCGGATGGTCCGCCAGTTCTTCCCCGTCTTCTCCGAACTCCGCGACTCATCCTTCGTCCCTCGCCCCCCGTCCCTCGCCCCTTCCCAGGCCGTCATCCTCGCGTCCATCGTCGAGCGCGAGGCCAGAGTCCCTGATGAGTTTCCGCGCATCGCCGGCGTGTTCATGAACCGCCTGCGTCGCCGCCTGCCGCTGCAGTCGTGCGCCACGGTCGAGTACCTGCTGTCCGAACGCAAGGGCCGGCTATCGATCGAGGATACGAAGATCGAGTCGCCCTACAACACCTATCTCCACGTCGGCCTGCCGCCCAGTCCGATCTGCAACCCCGGGCGCCGGGCGCTTGCGGCGGCGCTCAACCCCGAGCGGCACGGCTACCTCTTCTTCGTCGCCCGTGGCGACGGCACTCACAGCTTCTCTGCGACGCTGGCTGAACACGCCGCCGCGATGCGTCGGGCCCGGCGCGACAACTGACGGATGCGCGGCCAGTCAGCTTGACGCGACGGGATTCCGAAGCTAGCATTGTACGTTCTTGGCCGAATGACAATCTACTGACAAGGTTCTTTAGTGCTTGTGGTCCGTTGAGTTCGGTTACGTCCGAAATCCGGTCCTGCAGCTACGGCGGAGCCAGTACCGATTTCCACGCGCGACAAGCCAGAAGGAGTACGCTATGACGACACGGTTGTCCTCCAAGTCCGTCGTGACCCTGGTTGCCTCGGTCGCGCTTCTCGCCGGCATCGCCGGCGCTCAGCCCGAACCGTGGGTGCATCCTGACGGGAGCATCCACTACTACCACGCCATGAGTACACCCGACGGCATCAACTGGAACTTCGCCTGGGACTCGGCGCTCGGCTACGGCGGCTACATGGCCACAATCACGTCGCAGGCCGAAAACGAATTCATCTTCAGTCTGGTGGACTCGAGCATCTTTTGGTACTTGCGACCCGCCACGAACCGGCTGGCCGGCCCGTGGCTGGGCGGCACCCAGGACCTCGGTTCACAGGAACCGGACAGCGGCTGGCACTGGGTCACCGACGAAACGATGGGCTTTGTGAACTGGTCCCCGGGCCAGCCGGACAACCAGGGCGGCAACGAGAACGCGCTCCACTTCGGCGAGTCGCTGCTTACGCGAGCGCCGACCTGGGACGACGCGAGCGCGCTGGACGACTCCATCCGCGGGTTCGTCCGCGAGCTTTCTGCCGATTCGACTACGGTCGGCCTTCAGTACTGGGACTCGCTGGCCTGGGAGGGCTACACGCTGTTTGCAAACAACGGGGGCAGGGCTTTCTACCTGATTGATAACAAAGGTCGCGCCATCCACCGGTGGCGTGTGACCGACAAGACCGTAGGCGCGCTCTACCTGCTGGAGAATGGACTCGTGTCCCAGATCGGCAACCTGGGCAACACCAGTTTCCTCAACGGCGGGCGCGTGTCGCTCATCGACTGGGACGGGAACAAGACGTGGTCCTTCGACTACTCGGACAGCACCCACTGCCAGCACCATGAAGCCATGTGGCTTCCCAACGGCCACATGATGACGATAGCCTGGGAGCTCAAGACGGGGGACGAGGCAATCGCAGCCGGCCGCGACACGACCAAGCTGACCGCGGACAAGCTCTGGCCCGACCACATCATCGAGGTCGACCCGGCGACCGACAGCATCGTCTGGGAATGGCACATTTGGGATCATCTTGTCCAGGACTACGACGCGACGAAGGATAACTATGGCGTGGTCGGCGACCACCCGGAGCTTATCGACCTGAACTTCGAGGACCGGGCCTCCGGGAACGCCGCCGATTGGATCCACGCCAACGCGCTTGACTACTACGCCCAGTACGACCAGATCATGCTCAGCGCCCGCGAATTCGACGAAGTATGGATCATCGACCACGGTACGACGACCGAGGAGGCGGCCGGCCATTCCGGCGGCAGACAGGGAATGGGCGGCGACCTGCTCTATCGTTGGGGCAACCCCCGGACCTACCGCGCCGGCGACAGTGCGGACCAGCAACTCCACCACCAGCACAACCCGCAGTGGATAAAGCCGGGCCTGCCGGGCGCCGGCAATATCCTTGTGTTCGACAACGGCGATAGCCGGCCGGATTCGCTCTATTCCGCTGTTCAGGAGTTCACGCCGCCGGTGGACCCTACCGGCCGCTACCCGATGCCGGCACCCGGCGAGCCGTACGGCCCTGCGGGTCCGTCCTGGCAGTACAAGGCCACTCCGCCGACGTCGTTCTACTCGCCCACGGTGGGCAGCGCCCAGCGCCTGCCCAACGGCAACACCATGATCTGCGAGGGCACCAAGGGTCGGTTCTTCGAGGTCGCCCCGGACACCCAGACCGTCTGGACGTACATCAACCCGGTCATCGACACCTTGTCCTTGTACCAGGGCGACACAGTTCCGCGGATCGGCCCCTACGACCTGAAGAACGTCGTCCACCGGTCCTTTCGTTACGCGCCGGACTACGTAGGGCTGCAGGGCCACGACCTGACTCCGGGATACCCGGTTGAGCTCTACGAAACCCGACAGTACGTCGGCGTGAAGCAGGCGCCGCCTGCGGGCAGCGTTCCCGTCGGGCTGACCATCGGTCCCAATCCGTTCGGCCGGCTCGTGAGAATCAGCTTCAACCTGCCGCGCGCAGCCTCGGCTGAACTCGGCATCTACGCGGTTGACGGCCGGCTGGTCCGAACGCTGCCGGCAACCAGTGGAGCCGTATGGAACGGCGCCGACGACACCGGAAAGCCGCTGGGCCGCGGCGTCTACTACTGCCGGCTCTGGGGCGCTGGTTTCAGCGTATCGGAGAAACTGGTCCAGGTTGACTGACCGCTACAACGCGCCGACGCGACGAGCACGACGAAGCTTGCCCCGCGCACAAAGCCGGGGCGGGTTTCTTCCATGGCAACGGTCTCATCAGGCCCCTGGAACAGAGCCGACACCGTCTTCTCAACCTCGAATCCAGCCTGCTCGGTCAGGCGTTTCACGTCCTCGTACGTCTCGAAGTAAGCGTGGCTGAACAGCGGATGTCCCTGCCGCCCTCGTTCCGCGTAGCTCGTGCCCCACTTGCCGTCACGGTCGAGATAGGCATTTACCAGCCGTCCGTCGGCCCTGAGTATGCGCCGGCATTCGCGCAGGACTTTCGGCCGGTCGTTGAGAAATGCCCACGTTGTCAGCAGGAACACCGTGCCGAAGCTGCCCGCCCGAAACACTAGTTCTTCCCCTTCGCCGTACAGGGTCTCGATTCCGCGCTGCCGGGCCATGGCGAGCAACGCCGGGGAAGGGTCAATCCCGAGGGGAATCCCGAGTTCCTGGGCGAAGCGACCGGTTCCGACCCCGACTTCCAGCCATGGCTTGGGCAACTCGGCCAGCAGCGGACGCAGGGCGGCCAGCTCAATATCGAACGCCATCCGGCCCTTGCCGTCGTACCACGAGTCGTACTTGTCGGCAAGCGTTTCGAACGGACTTGGCTGAGACTCCACGTCTAGAGCGTCACGACTTCGTAGCCTTGCTCCATGTATGCAGCCATGGACGGATGTCCGGCCATGTCATCGCCGAACTTCAGATTCTGCTCGATGACCACCGGCACCACCCCGTTCTTCGTGGCACAGGCCCGGCACACGCAATCGATGAGGCCGCGGTCGCGGAACTGACGGTACACGTCGGCATAGGGCTTGGTTTCGTTCCGCAGGAGCGACAGCAGTTTGGTCGCGTCACTCTCGACAACTACCTTGACGTCATAACCTCGGTCCTTCATGTCCATCGCGGTCAGCATCGCATGGACAAAAGAGGCGGGGTCTCCACTGAAAGCAAACACTGCTACCTTTTTCACGCTTCTCCCTTCGTCTGAATCAGACTCAAGTATGCCACGCCGGCGGCAGCAATCAAGCCGGCGTCTTTGGCCGACTCCATTGACCCGCCCGGCGCACCGGCTATATTAGCCCGTGCGGACCTCGAACCGCCCCACCCGTCCGTCACGCGCCGCACTCTCATCCCGCCTGGCAATCGGGTCCGTGCTGCTGGCGGCGGTCCTCAGTTGCTACCCATTCGTCGCGCCGGGGCATCCCTCCACAGTTGACGCCTGGCCCAACCTGGCCCGCCAGAGCGTGGTCTATCACGCAATCAGAGAGGGTTTCTCGCCTTTCTACTCCTTCATGTTCTACTGCGGATTCCCGGTGCTCAGATTCTACTCACCCCTGTTCTACTTCCTGGGCGGCCCGCTGGCCCTGCTCACGGACGGGAATCTGCTGCTGGCGCTGCGAATCCTACTGGTCGCGCTGCACCTGGCTAGTGCGCT
>CAZVCQ010000283.1:0-4657 GCA_964626085.1 uncultured bacterium | reverse complement strand
CGGAGTTCTGGTCGTCGTAGGTGGTGCCGCCCACCGTATCAATCACGCCGACCGGCAGCGGCCCGGCCATGAGCGCGACGCCGCAGAGCGAGAGGAGCACAATCACAGACTTCATCAAGCCTCCTGAACGATTAGATTGAATCACTTGCGCCTCGGGACACGGACACTTTAGCGGAACTGACGCGACACGGCAAGCCCGGGTTGGATTGACAGCGCTGGCTGGTGCGGCTATACTTGCCCGGCCTCGAACCGGTCCGAACCATCGAGGCTGACTTGCTCTAGGGAGCACAATACTGCGTAAGACCCTGATTTTCTGGGTACTCCTCGCCGGCGTCGGAGCCGGCGCAACCCTCAGTGACGCAACCGTCAGGGGACAACTCAGGCCGAGGTTCTCGGTTGATATCAACGGTTACGTCTACAACTGGGACAACATCGGTCGGTTCGTACTGCCGGGCGAGACGCTCCGGCTCGCGACCTCCGACGATGCGAACAGCAGCGGCTGGGTCGCGTCGGCCGGGGAGTTGGTGGACGTGGGAAACGCGACCGGCTGGGTCGCGCCGGCCGAGCCGGGCCTGTACCCGATAATCGTCACGGACGGGACGACGATCCGGCGCATCAACGCCTTCGTGATGATTCCCTATGACAGCCTCGACCGGAAGGGATACCTGAAGGGCGTCAGGATTGGCAAGTACCCCAGGCCCAGCGAGGAATTCCCGAACTTCACGAAGCCGAGAGGGTTCATCATCACCACGCCCGATAACTTGGACACGCCGGTGTCACCGCGTTACACGCTCCGCGACTTCGCGTGCCGGACGATGGAGGGTTTCCCCAAGTACACGGTCCTGCGCGAGGAGCTGCTGATAAAGCTGGAACTGCTCACCGACCTGGTGCAGTCCCGCGGGTTCAGGTTCGACCGGCTCAATGTATTCAGCGGCTACCGTCCGCCGGCTCTGAATCGGCGCGTACGCTACGGCCGGAACAGCGCCCATATCTACGGCGGGGCCGCCGACATCATCGTTGACGGCAACAACGACGGGCGTCTCGACGACTTGAACCACGATGGTCGGTCGAACCGGAAGGACGCAATGGTCCTGGCCGAATACGTTGACGAGCTCGAGGCGCAACACCCGGAACTGGTCGGCGGTGTGGGCTGGTACAGGGGCACGCGCTCGCGCGGTCCGTTCATCCACGTTGATGACCGCGGCAAGCCCTCCCGCTGGCATCAGTGAAAGTCCGAACGCCGAACGCCAAACGCCGAAGCATTGTGCTGCGTGACGAGGAGTCGGTGAAGACCCGGATTGCTGAGTTCGTACTCAGGAGTTCGGAGTTCGGCATTCCCGCATGAGTCCGGTGAAGTCAATTGGCGTCATCGTCCTTTCGGCGATGGTGATGATCTGGTCCGAAATCTATTTCCCGGTCAAGGAGAGCATCGGGCTCGACCTTTTCCGGCTGACCCATGAGTTGTACAGTACCCGGACCGGCACGCGGAAGATGAGGCTGGAGATACCGAAGCTCGGACCGGAGATCGACGCGCTAGACCGTTCCGTGCAGCAGCTTACCGAGCAGTTCGCTACCGCCTTCATTAATGAACTCTACATCGTCGTCAACCCGAACGGCAACCGGCTGTCGCTGCGGCGCGGGCAGAAAGTGGTGTTCGAGGCCGCCATCTCGACCGGCAAGAACGATACGCTGACGTACCTGCGCCGGAAGTGGGTGTTCCAGACCCCGCGCGGCATCATGAGTGTCATCCGCAAGAAGAAGGACCCAATCTGGATAAAGCCGGACTGGGCATTCCTCGAAAAGGGCGAGTCGATTCCGGCGTGGAATTCACCGCTGCGAAGAGAAGAGGGCGTGCTGGGCGCGTACCTCCTTGACCTCGGTGGCGGCGTGATGATCCACGGCACTCCGCAGGAGCATCTGCTCGGCCGGAGCGTAACGCACGGCTGCATCCGGGTCGGGTTTGAGGACCTGAAGGTACTCTTCGATTCGGTGCAGGTTGGAACCAAGGTATTCATATTCTGATGGGCAAGAGAACCAGCAGCTTCCTCGCCGTGGTCGCGACCGTGGTCGGCAGCCTTGCCCTGGTTCGGCTGGCCGACGCGGTCGGCAAGCGCGAGTTGATGCGCGCGGCCCGCGAGGCGGACGCCGAGGCCCAGGTTGTCGCCGGCCAGTATGACAGCCTGCAGGCGGTCAAGGCGAGGTTCGTACAGGACGAGCAGTTCCTGAACTATCGGATTGCTTCGCTTTCGAAGCGCGAGCCGTATCTCGTCGTCAATCGCTCGGACCGGAAGATCACGCTGGCGGTTCAGGACAAGACGGTGCTGGAGACATCGTACCGGCTGCGGGTGCTGAAGGAAGGGCAGGATGAGTACTCGGCCCTGCCCAGGGCGACGCTGGAGGTCTTGAGCAAGCAGGTCCGGACGACCTGGTCCCGGCCGGACTGGCTGTACCGGCTTGAGGGCGTCGAACCGGCCACTGACTCGGCCGAGCGCCGCGTGAAGAACGCCTTCGGCGTGGGTGCTGTTTACTTGGGCGGCGACCTCGTGATTCACGGCCGGGTGAGCGAAGAAGTGCCGGCTGAGGCGATTGACCACAACTACATCGAGCTCGACTCGATGCCGCTCAAGTCTATCGTGGACGCGGTCAAGCCGGGGACGCTGGTCCTCATCAAGTAGCCTCGGGTTTGACAGCCGGGCAGCAGCGGATATGCTGGCCGGTGCAGGAATCGAGGATTCAAGGAATCCAGGATTCGAATGCAGGACTCTGGACGCCTTGATTCCTTGACCCCTGGAATCCTGATTCTCGGAGAGGTGCCGGAGCGGCCGAACGGGCATGTCTGGAAAGCATGTGTACCTAACGGTACCGTGGGTTCGAATCCCACCCTCTCCGTTCTGCTGGAAGCAGAACGGAAGTTCGAATGACGAAGCTCGAATGACGAATCAAGCCCGAAGTCCCAAGTCCAAAGTCTCGTGTCCAGAGTCCAGAGTCCAAACGAATCCGGCTGAGCCTCTCGACTTCCGCAGTGCGGCGGAGTGGCGGAAGTGGCTGGTCCGCAACCACGCGAAGTCGCAGGGCGAATGGGTATACATGTACAAGAAGTCCGTGAGAGAGGGCCTGCGCTACCAGGATGCGCTGGATGAGGCGCTGTGTTTCGGTTGGATAGACGGCCAGATTCACGCCGTGGACGAAGAGAAGTTCCGCCAGCGCTGGACCCCACGACGGAAGGGCAGTGTTTGGTCTCAGGTGAACAAGACCAAGGTGAAGCGGTTGATTGCCGAGAGCCGGATGACAGCGGCCGGGTTCGCCGCCGTCAAGGAGGCACGAAAGACCGGCAAATGGCAGGCGGCCTACACGAACCGGCGCGAGGAGAAGGTTCCAAGCGACCTGGCCAGGGCACTTCGCGCCGAACCCGGTGCGTGGCGTAACTTCAGGGGTCTCGCGCAGACCTACCGCAATATGTACGCGGGCTGGGTCCGGGATGCGAAGCAAGCAGCCACGCGGCAGCGTCGGATAGCCGCAGTCGTGAGTCGGGCACTGAGGAATCTGAAGCCGGGTATGGGCTCGCTGTACGAATGACCACCACCTCGGTGCAGAGTCTCGCATCGGGGGTCACGCGTCTAATACTAGAGTATGCGATTCTCGCGCCTGCTGTTGATTGCAGCAATAACGTATTCGGTCGCGGATACCGTTTACGCTCATCAGCCAGTGCTGGTCACTGACACTGGCGTGACCCGCGTTGAGAGGCCGGAAGTCTCGCGGGCGTTCTATGGCGAGTTGAACGGTAAGCCGGCCGTATACGAGATTCTCAGCCCGGATTCCTTCGATCTCTACGTGAACATCCTGGTGCCCGACGAGGTAGGCATACCGACTGACCTCTCGGTTACCGTGACCCGCGGGCCGGACACAATTGCTCTGCTCGAAGGACCTGCGCACGGGTGGACGAAGTTCTACGAACCGTTCGGCGGCGACTCGTACTTGATGGGTCCGGAACAGCGGCTGCGCGTCGGGCCCGGAACCTACGTCGCAACCGTCACGCGGCCCGGCAATGAGGGGCGATATGTGCTGGCCGTGGGCGAGCGCGAGGAGTTCAGCTTCAAGGAAATCATCAGGATAGTCGGCCTGATGCCGAGGCTGAAGCGGGATTTCTTCCACAAGGCGTCGATCCGAGCCCTGACCGATCCCATCGGCTCGTTGTTCCGGCGCGGTGAGTAGCGATAGGCAAGGAGGATACAGGAGATGAAAGCGAGCACAGCCGCGTACATCGACCCAGTGTGCAAGATGGAGGTCATGGAGGGGCAGGAGGCGGCACGGCGCGAATACGACGGCGCCACGTACTTCTTCTGCTCCAAAGCCTGCGCCCGCAAGTTCCAGCAAAACCCGGAGTCGTACATCGGCACCGAGATGCCGGTCGAACAGACGGCGCCTGATGTAGCGGCCGCGCCCGGGGGGCTTGCAGAGTCTCACGTGGACCCAGTATGCAAGATGCACGTCATCGAGGGCCGCGAAGCGGGCAAGTGGGATTACGCGGGAACAACCTACTATTTCTGCAACGCCAACTGCCTGAAGCGGTTCCAATCCGACCCGGAACTGTATCTGACCGGGAAGCCGAAGGAAGAGGTCAGAATGCAGAAATAGTAGGTTGTTCCCGCGTAATCCC
>CAZVCQ010000282.1:0-4661 GCA_964626085.1 uncultured bacterium | reverse complement strand
GACGCGGAAGTGAAAGAGAAGCTTGGATGCGCTCCGGACGAAGTCAGAAGTCAGAACTCACATGTCAGAAGTCAGAAGTCCGGAGGCCGTTAGCTGTGAGCGGTAAGCGGATAGCTGCCGTGTTTTGTCTGTTTCTGCTTGGCGCTTGGGCTCAACCACCGGAGCGAGAGCCGGTTTCGGTTGAACCACCGGTGAGAATTGGGCTCGCACTCTCCGGCGGGGCGGCGCTCGGGTTCGCCCACATCGGCGTGCTCAAGGTGCTTCGTGACTCGGGCATTCCGGTGGTGGCGATTTCCGGCACCAGTATGGGGTCGATGGTCGGCGGCGCGTATGCTGCGGGCATGAGCGTGGCGCAGATTGAGAGCATTGTGTCGAGATCGGACTGGAGCACGTTGTTCAGTTCGTCGGTTCCATTCGGCGCTCAGTATCTCCCCGAAAGGCAGCAGGCGCAGCGCTACATCATCCACCTCCGGCACAAGAACCTGTTCCCGTCCCTGCCCAGCGGGCTGGTGCCGCTGCAGAACGTCGAGTTCCTGCTGATGCGCCTGCTATCCGACATCGAGTACAACACCGGCTATGACTTCGATAGCCTGCCGATTCCCTATCGGGCGGTCGCGGTGGACCTGAAGTCAGGAGAACTGCACGTGATGGGGCGGGGCAGGCTCGAGCAGGCAATCCGTGCCAGTTCCGCGATCCCGGGTGTGTTTGCGCCGGAGAAGCTGGGCGACATGGAACTGGTGGATGGCGGAGTACAGCAGTATTTACCCGTCAGCGCACTCGACAGCATGGACGCGAACCTGGACCTGAGGATAGCCGTGCTGACGATGAAGCACAATCCGGAAACCGGAGTGTCCCTGATGGACATAATCTCACGCACCATGGACGTCATCGGAACCGAGGAATTGAAGAAGCAGCGGGACAATGCCGACGTGCTGATTGAGCCGAACGTGGACCCGTTCACTCACTCGGATTTTGCCAGAGCCGCGGGCTTGATTGCGGCCGGCGAATCGGCCGCCGAGGCCACGCTGCCGCGCATTCGGGAGCTGATCGGTGCCCGCACGCCGGTCGGATACCGACGTCCGGTTGTGAGGAAGCCGCTCTCGGTGGTTCGGTCCGTACGCTTTGAGGGGCTGCGCGTTACGCGTGAGGGAACGGTGCGAAGGGAAGTCACAACCCGACCCGGCACGTATCTGGTCTTCAGCCGGCTGGTGGACGACATGGTCCGGCTGTTCCACACCGGCCTGTTCGAGGACGTGAACTACCGGCTCGAACCCGCCCGGGGCGATTCCGTGGACGTGGTCATCGAGGTGCAGGAGCGTGCCTACGGTTTCTACTCGCTCGGCATCAGATACGACAACGCTGACAACGTCGTGCTCGGGTTGGAGGTCGGGCAGGGCAATCTCCGAGGTTCGGGCGCAGGCGTCCGCGCGGCATTCGACCTCGGCAATCCGAATGAGGCGCGGCTGGGGCTGACCGGGACAAGGCTGTTCCAACTGCCGTTCGGATACCGGGCCGACGCGTTCTTGGGCGACGTCTACCGCGATTTCTTCGAAAACGAGTCGACCCCGGCCATACGCTACAGCACCGACTATGGCGGGGGCCTGGTCGAGGCCGGCTACATCCTCGGCCGGGACGCGTTCTTTGACCTGGGGCTCCAGGCCTATCTGGCGCGCTACAACGTTCCGTTGGGTTTCCCGAACCGCGACTCCCTCCGGACCGAGTGGATAGTCGGGCCGACTTTCCGGCTCGAGGTCAACACGTTCCGTGACGTTGATTTCCCAACCGCGGGCACGGCTTCGCGGCTCGACGCGCGTTCCTCGGTCACGGCGCTGAAAGGGACCCGCCGATTCCTGAGACTCGGCTACTCGACCGAGCGGGTGACGCCGGTGTCTTCACGGCTGCTCCTGAGACCGGCGCTGGACATAGGCTTGTCCTTTGGAGAACTGGCGTGGGCCGAGCAGTTCCGTACCGGCGGGGCGGGGTTCGTCGGGTTCGCGCCGGAGGAGTTCACCTCGGCGCAGCGGGCGGTGCTGAGGTTCGGCGCCGATTTCCAGTTGTTCCGGTTGTTCGGCCAGCAGAACTACCCGTTCTACCTGCAGGCGCTGGCGAACGTCGGGACATTCGAGCCGTGGGGTAGCCTGTTGTCGAGTTCGGATCTGCCTTCGCTGCTCCACTGGGGCGTGGGTACCGGCGTGCGGACCAACACGCCGACAGGTCCGGTTCAGCTTACCTTGGGCGTTGGTGACTTCGGCGGGAAGCTGCCGATGCAGCCGGTCAAGGTGGCGGTCTTCTTCTCAGTCGGCCGCGAGTTCCGCTACACGAGGTAGCAGCGCTCAACGCTGGACGCAAAACGCATCACGCCGGAGCCCGGCGTCGAGCATCAAGCGTTATGCGTCATGCACCGGGCCGCAGGCCCGGACACACAACCCACAGATGTACTGGCTGACGTACCGTTTGGTCTGGAATTCCTTGAGCAGGGCGAAGCAGTCGAGGTGCTTGAACTCAGCGGGAGTTTCTCCGATTGCCTTGGCCGGGCAGGCGGAGACGCAGGCATGGCACGAACCGCAGCCGTTCTCCAGCGGGCGGTCGGGCTCAAGTTCGAGGTCGGTCAGCACAGTCACGAGCCGGACCTGCGCGCCGAAGCGCGGAGTGACGAGGAGGTTGTTTCTACCGAGCCAACCGAGGCCGGCCCCAACCGCGATGCGCTTGTGCGAAAGGTGCCCGCGCTGGTTCTGCCAGTCGACAAGTTGAGACGCAGCCACGGGTAACGCTTGCGCGCCGAGGTTCTGAATGACGCTGGCGAGGTCGAGGGCAAGGCGGTCGAGCGCGAAGTTGACCTGCCGGTAGTGGTGTTCGTACAACTGGTTCGGATGGTCCTCCAGCGTGCCCAGCACGGCCGGGGAGAGGTGCAACGCGACGCTGACGGCGAATGGCAGGTCAAGGAGTGTTTGGGCAGGCAGGAGGAAGTCGTCGGTGCGGATATCGGAAAGCCGGCAGACGCCGAAGCCGACGGCGCCCCGACTCCGGCACAGCTCGGCGAGGGCCTCTCGGTTACTCCTGGATGCCATGTTTCCTCCTCGCGGTTGAGTCCGTTCTGTTCGCCTCAGAAGTCCCAATTGCCAAGTACCAATTCCCAATCAATGGCCAATTCACCAATGTCCAATGACCGATTGGTGCTTTGTCATTTCTTCGTTGATTGGTCATTGGCGCTTGGCTATTGGTCACTTGTTCCTCAAGTATGCCATCAGGGCGAAGACCGCGGCCGGCGTGACGCCGGGCATGCGCCGGGCCATGCCCACTGACGCGGGCCGGTTGTGAAGCAGTCTCTCGCGGACTTCGTTGGAGAGGCCGGGTACTCGGTTGAAGTCGAGCCGTTCCGGAATCGCGATGGACTCGAGCTCTTCGAACTGCCCGAGCTGGTGCTGCATCCGTTTGATGTAGCCCTCGTATTTCACTTCGAGCTCGACGAGTTCCTGAACGCGCGTGGGAAAAACGGGGACAGTCCCCCGGAGCGCCTGCGTCCGACTCGGCGCGGTACAGTCCCCATTTTTCTCGGCCATGTACATCAGGTCGGTCCAAGTCACCTCGGGCCTGCGCAGCAGGTCGATGGCCGGCACCGACTCGGCAATCGGTGTTGTGCCGAGCGCCTTCAGTCTCCGGTTGACCTTCGGCGAT
The DNA here is from genome assembly GCA_964626085.1 of uncultured bacterium. Classification (GTDB taxonomy): domain Bacteria; phylum Hydrothermota; class Tepidihabitantia; order Tepidihabitantales; family Tepidihabitantaceae; genus UBA2258. Next base: position 986 of record CAZVCQ010000282.1, on the reverse strand, counting down.
GCCTTGATGCGGGCCGAGTTGAGCCACGCCGTGGCCTGCTCGCACTGCTCCTGTTTTTCCTGGACCCTGCTGAACTGCTTGTCGGAGAGCAGGCCGAGTTCGTGTGCTCGTGGCCCCAGGCGCAGGTCAGCGTTGTCCTCACGCAGGAGCAAGCGATACTCGACGCGCGCCGTGAACATCCGGTACGGTTCATCAGTGCCCTTGGTCACAAGGTCGTCAATCATCACGCCGATGTACGAGTCGGCGCGGGTCAGCACGAATGCCGTTTTCTCGAGCACACGCAGCGCGGCATTGGCTCCGGCCACAAGTCCCTGGGTCGCGGCCTCTTCGTATCCGGTCGTGCCGTTTATCTGCCCCGCGAAGTAGAGGTTGCGGATAGGGCGGGTTTCGAGCGTGGGGGAGAGCTGGGTCGGGTCAGAGTAGTCGTGCTCGATTGCGTAGCCCGGCCTGAGCATCCGGCAGTCTTCGAGCCCTCTGATGGAGCGGAGCATTCGAAGCTGCAAGTGAATCGGCAGACTGGTCGAGATGCCGTTTGGATAGCACTCGACCGTGTCCGTGCCTTCGGGCTCGATGAAGATGTGGTGGCGGTCGCGCTCCGAGAACTTCACGACCTTGTCTTCGATGGACGGGCAATAGCGCACGCCGTGGCCTTTGATGACGCCTGAATAGAGCGGCGACTGCTTAAGGCCGGCACGGACGATGTGGTGAGTCGTCTTGTTGGTGTAGGTGACGTAGCAGCTCGCGAGGTTCCGTGGCGGTTCGTCGGTCCAGTCCGAGAACGGCACCGGTGGCTCATCTCCGTCCTGCTGTTGCATCGCCTTCAGGTCCAGCGACCGCATGTCCAGCCGCGCCGGCGTCCCGGTCTTGAACCGGCCGATGCGGAAGCCGAGTTCGCGCAGGTTCGCGCTGAGCTTCTGAGCCGGAGCCTCGCAGAGGCGTCCGGCCGGGAAGCTCACCGGACCGATGTGGACGAGGCCGTTCAGGAA
>CAZVCQ010000281.1:0-4675 GCA_964626085.1 uncultured bacterium | reverse complement strand
GACTCTGAGTAGACGTGAAAGACCTCAAATCACCCACACAAACACGCGAAGACCCAGAACAACAAGGTCTACTGCGCAAACTCTGCCGGCGGCAGCGTCACGGTGATTGATGGTGCTACGGACTCGGTCATCACCACGGTACCCGCCGAATGGAGCGCCTGGAACCTCTGCTACAACCCGCAGAACAACAAGGTGTACGCGGGGAGGAGCGGCCGCGACACCGTAAAGGTAATCGACGGCGCGGCCGATTCAGTCCTCGCCAGAGTAGCCATAGGGTCAGGGCCGGTAGCCTTCTGCTACAATCCGCAAGACAACAAGATATACTGCGCGAACGAGTTTGACGGCACGGTAGCCGTGCTAGACGGAGAGGGCGACTCGGTTCTCGCCACGGTCGGAGTCGGGTCGTCCCCCTATGCCTTGTGTTACGATTCGCAGAACGACAAGGTCTACTGCGCGAATAGAGGGGTAGACATGCGGCCGGACTCGACCGTTTCGGTCATTGATGGAGTCAGCAACACGGTTTTGGCCACCGTCGCCGTAGGCTCGTACCCCCTCGCCTTGTGCTATGATCCACTGAACAACAAGGTGTACAGCGCGAACAATGGCAGCTATAGCGCATCGGTGATAGACTGCTCTGCTGACACGGTCGCAGCCAGCGTCACAGTCAGGGAGTGGCCGCTTGCCCTCTGCTACAACCCGCAGTACGACAAGGTGTATTGCGCTAACTGGGAAAGCGACAACGTCACGGTTGTTGACGCTGCAACGAATACGGTTGCCGCGACGCTGGAAACCGGGCGGAGGCCCATAGCTCTCTGCTACAACTTTCAGAACTGCAAGATCTACAGCGCAGACAGCGGGAGCAGAAGCGTCGGTGTAATCGACGGCGCGACAGACGCCGTGATCGCCTGGATCGCAGTCGGGGCCGGTCCGCGCGCCCTCTGCTACAGCCCGCAGAGCAACAAAGTCTACTGCGCAAACGCCGGGCGGTACTATGACCCCGATTCGTCAGTGGCCGTGATAGACGGTGCGACAGACTCGGTAGTCGCCACGGTGCCTACCGGGCTCTACCCCTATGCTCTGTGCTACAATCCGCAGGGCAACAAGGTCTACTGCGCGAGCTGGGGCGACGCCGCCGTTAGTGTGATCGACGGTGCGACTGACTCGGTTCTTGCGAAACTCAGAGTCGGACGCTGGCCCACCGCCCTCTGCTACAATCCACGGACCAACAAGGTCTACAGCGCCAATCGAGTCGACACCTCGGTGACGGTGCTGGACGCTGCGGCGGACACGGTCATCGCCACGGTCAGGGTCGGGCTGGCGCCCAGGGCGGTCTGCTGCAACACCGCCGACAACAAAGTCTACTGCGCGAACTACGCAAGCACCAGTATCAGCGTGATAGACGGAAGCGGCGACTCCGTCATCACGACAGTCCAGCTCGGGCAGGCCCCGACGTTTCTCGCATACGATTCCGTGTTCAACAGGATCTACTGCTCGATCAGCGGCCGCAACGTCACGGTGATTGACGGAGCGTCGGACACGGTCGCGGCGGACATCCAAGTGGGCGGAGGCCCTGCTGATTTCTGCTTCAGCCCGTCCCACGACCGCGTATATGTGGCAAACTCCACGAGTTCCAGCATATCTGTCATCCGCAGCTCACAGCCCGGGATCGAAGAAAGCTTCGTTCTTGAAGCTCCGGACTTCGAGCCTGTTGCCACCGTCGTTCGTGGTGTGCTATTCCTTCCCGGAGCCGCAGACCACAGGCCTCGGGCTGCCGGCCTGCTAGATGTCAGCGGGCGCAAGGTGCTTGACTTGAAACCGGGCGCGAATGATGTGCGTGCGCTGGCGCCTGGTGTCTATTTCGTTTGCGAGCGACTGGCGACCGGCAAGTCGCGAACCGAACTGCGCAAGGTTCTAGTTGTCCGATAAGGAGGGTCTGTGAAACGACATCTTCTCGCTGTTGCCCTGGGTTTGACAACAATAGCCTCGGGCCACGCCCTTCCGCAGGGCTCTGACGCAGGGCCAACTCACCATTCGGGCCGGATTGACACCAGCGAAGTCTGGCATCCATCCGGCAACCCGCACATCTTGAACGGGGATGTTCACACCGGCGACAGCGTCACCCTGACCATCATGCCGGGCTGCACCGTGCAAGTCTCGACCGCCGCGGAGTTGTACACCGGATACGCGAACCCAGGGTCCATCATTGCCGTCGGCAAGGCCGACTCGATGATTACCTTCACGTCTCTGTCCGACACGGTGCCGGGGGCCTGGGACAACATCGGGTTCTACGGCCAGACGATTTCAACCGCCCGGATGTCCTACTGCGAGGTACTCTTCGGCGGCAAGGTCAGCGAGAAGCTCGGTGCGGTTAGGGTCGACTACACCAATATCGGGTTCGACCATAACCTCGTCCGGAAGAGCGGCTCGAATGGCGTGTGGCTCTCGTCCAGCGGTTCCTTCGGCGACTTCACCAATAACACCATTGCGGGTTGTACCAGGTATGCGGTCCACATTCCCGCGAAGAACGTACCGACACTCGGCGTCGGCAACACGCTCACCGGCAACGCCAAGAACGGCATCGAAGTCGACGGTTCAGTGATCAGGAGCAGCGGCACCTGGCTTAACCACGGCGTGCCCTACGTCGTCACCGATGACGTCGCCATCGACAGCAACGCCACAGTGACGATCGCGGCGGGCTGCACCATAGCTCTCGATCCGAACGTCGAGTTCTATGTCGGCTATGCTTCCCCGGGCGGCCTCATCGCCGACGGCACTGAAGGGCAGATCACCTTCACCAGTTCAATTGACCCGCCGGGCCCCGGCGACTGGAGCGAGTTGTCGTTCTACGCCAACTCGGTGGACAGCCAGTGCCAGCTGAAGAACTGCAAGACCCAATACGCCGGTGACTACCGCGGCAACATCCACATCGCCGACTGCACGCCGACCGTGACCGGCTGCGACATCGGCTACAGCGCCCGCTGGGGCATCTATCTCAGTGGCATTGAGTATCCGAGTGCGGCCCAACTGCGGGCGGACAACTTCATACACGACTACATGGATGGTGATATCCGCGAGCCGGGAGTCGGGATTTCGGAAAAGCCGCTCCGGCCAATCTGTGCGACGGAACCACCCACCATCGTCCACGGCGTGCTGTTCCTGCCGGGAGACACAAGCTGCAGACCACAAGCCGCAAGCCTGCTGGACGCCGACGGTCGCAGGGTGATGGACCTAGGGCCAGGTGCGAACGACGTGCGGGCGCTGTCACCCGGTGTCTACTTCGTGCGAGAAGAGCCCCAAGCATCAAGCCACAAGCCGCAAGCTGTACGGAAGGTCATCCTGACCGAATAGGCCAGACGGACTCCTCTCATGCTGCCCGCGGAAACGCGGGCAGTCTCTTTTGAGCCGCTACGGCTTGGGTGCGGGGATGTCGAAGACGTCGGTCCGGATCTGTGCCAGCACGTCCGGGTCGCAGCCGCGGACCTAAGCTTGAGCGAGGCTGTTGCTTCGGTCAGGCGACAGGCTAACCGACCGGGGTTACTGCCGGATCCGGATTCGGTGGGATGCGACTACGAACAGCTTGCCGCGGTAGTGCTCAGGTTCAGGGTGTACGGAGATGTAAGCCAGCAGCCGGCTGAGAATCACCGGTATGACCTCGGGATGGTCGTGGACTTCCAGCGCGACGATTCCCCCGTAGCGCGAAGGCGGATACGTAACGATGTCCGCGAAGTCCCCATTCAGCGAGAGCAGTATTGCGTCGAGTTCCTGCGCCCGGGCGATGACAATCGGGTCAGGCGATTCGGGGTCGATGTGGTCGCGAAGGCGCAAGACCTCATGACCCTGGGAGTTCAGGTCGTCAACGATGGCGTTTGAGACGCAGTGGTCCGCGAAGAACCGCAGACTCATGCCGGGGCGACTTCGAACTCCGAAAGGTCACGCGCGTAGCTAAGGCAGGCGGCAATCTGCTGCGGGGTGAGGTCCGGGAACTCCCGCCTGATGTCCTCTGTAGTCCTGCCCGCTGCGAGGTAGCCGAGAATCAGACTCACGGGAATCCGTGTTCCTTTGATTCTGGGTTTGCCGCGCAGCACGTCAGGAGTGCTGACAATCTCGTTACGCCAGTCCGCTTCGGTGTTCATGTCACCTCAGTCTATGCCCGCATGGTGGTGAGTCAAGTACCGGCAGGCGGCAGAACCCGGGGCCCTACGACTTCGGGGCGGAGATGTCGAATACGTCCGTACGGATCTTGGCCAGGATCAGCCGTGCCTCCGGCACGAGTTACCAGTTTGCAGTTGGCAGTTCGCAGGCAGGACGGATTGCGACCTGTAGCAGTCGGGGTCAGGCCGCGGCGAACTGGCGGACTTCGACCTGGGTGCCGTTGCGCGCGGTCTGTTCGGCATCTTTGAGCAGCTTGTCGGCAATTGCCGAATCAACGTAGTCCTCACCGCAGTTGGGACAAACCTGAGCCGGAACGCCCTTGAACACAACCACCAGGCCGTCGCGTTCGAGCGTTACGGTCGCTGTGCCAGGCCGGGTCTCGGCTTGTTTGCACACGACACACTTCATAGCACTTTCCTCTTGAACCCTGAGTCCCATTGGATCGGGTCCGGCTCGTAGGCGGTCACAACTATCAGTATACCATCTTCGCTGTCTTCGGCAACGACCGCGTGTATCGGCCGGG
>CAZVCQ010000280.1:0-4679 GCA_964626085.1 uncultured bacterium | reverse complement strand
AGCAGTTGCGCGGTCACCTGCATGCCGTAGCAAATGCCGAGCACGGGGATGCCGAGGTTGTAGATCGCCGGGTCCGGTACGGGGGCGCGGTCCTGCCGCACGCTCGCCGGCCCGCCGGAGAGAATAAGCGCTTTGGCCCCGCGCGCGAGCACCTGCTCGGCCCTGATGTCGTGGGGCACGATTTCGCTGTAGACCTTCAGCTCGCGCACCCGCCGGGCGATGAGCTGATTGTACTGCGAGCCGAAGTCGAGGACGAGAACGCGATCCATATGCGGAGCTAGCAGCTAGCCGCTAGCCGACTCCTCACTCCTCTCTCCTCACTCCTCTCTTGCGAGCACCACGTTTACCAATCGATCCTTGACGTAAATCACCTTGGCAACCCGCCGACCGGCCAGGTAGGCGGCGATACCGGCACATTCCAGCGCTGCCTTCTTCACATCGGCTTCGGTTGCCGTGCGCGGCAGCGACACCCGGTCGCGCAGCTTCCCGTCGACCTGCACAGGGACAACCATCTCGTCGAACGCGAGGAACTTCGTGTCTACCTCCGGGAACCGCTCGTTGAAGAGCGACCCGGCATCGGGTCGGGCCTGGTGCCACAACTCCTCGGCCAGGTGCGGCGCGAACGGTGCGAGCAGGTAGATGAGCCGGCCCAGTGCAAACCCGAACACCCCCGACTCCCGCTCGGCAAACCCGGACAGGTCGTTCAGGAACTCCATCTGCGCCGCGATAGCGGTGTTGTACTGAAACGCCTCGGTATCGGCAATCACCTTCGCGTGGGTCTGGTTCAACCGGATGTACAGGTTTCGCTCGGTCGGATTCAGCTTGCCCGTGTCCGGCTTCTCGAACCGGGCCGCGTCGGGGTTGTCCTCATAGAGTCGCCACACCCGGTTCAGAAACCGGGTGACGCCGGTCACGAGGTCTTCGGTCCAGTCCATCCCCTTGTCCGGCGGTGCGGCAAACAGCACTGCGAGCCGGGCCGCGTCGGCGCCGTACTCGGCCGTGAACGGCCCGACCCAGACCCCGACGTTCTTCGAGCTGGACATGGTCACGCCGTTGTAGGCAACCATGCCCTGGGTGTGCAGCACCCGGCAGGGCTCGCGAAACGAAAGCAGCCCCATGTCGGCCATCACCTTGGTGAAGAACCGGAAGAAGACGAGGTGGCCGGTGGCATGCTCGATGCCGCCGATGTACTCGTCAATCGGCAACCACGCGTCCGCCGCCGCCTTGCTGAACGGCAACTGCTCGTTGTGCGGGTCGGCGTAGCGGACCATGTACCACGACGAATTCGCGAAGGTGTCCATCGTATCCGGGTCGCGGTGCGCCGGCCCGCCGCACGAGGGACAGGTCGTCTCGTAGAACTCCTTGACCGACGCGAGCACCGACGTACCCTTGGGCTTGAAGTCGGTAACGTCGGGCGGCAGGACGACCGGCAGCTGGTCCTCGGGCACCGGCACCACACCGCATTTCTGGCAGTGAATCATCGGAATCGGCGCACCCCAGTACCGCTGGCGTGAAACCAACCAGTCTTTGAGGCGAAAGTTGACCATCCGTCGACCGATGCCCTGTTTCTCCAGGTGCGCGATGACCTTCTCGATGCCCTCATCCGACCTCGTCCCGTCGAACGGTCCTGAGTTCACCATTACCCCGACATCCGTGTACGCCTCAGTCAGTTCGTCCGGACTTTGGACTTTGGACTTTGGACTCTCGATGACTACTTTGATTGGTATCTTGTACTTCCGCGCGAACTCGAAGTCGCGCTGGTCGTGCCCCGGCACGGCCATCACCATCCCGGTCCCGTACGAGGCCAAGACGAAATCCGCGAGGTAAATCGGCACCCGGTCCCCGGTCAACGGGTTGACCGCGTATTTCCCCGTGAAGATCCCTTCTTTGTCTCCCGTGGCAGCCAGCCGCTCGATTTCCGGCCTCAGGATGATGCGTTTCCGGAACTCCTCGACTTCTCTCTCGTGGTCGGTTCCTTTGGCAATCGTCTCGGCCATCGCCGAATCCGGGGCCAGTGCCATGAAGGTAACGCCGTAGAGCGTGTCCGGCCGGGTCGTGAACACCCGTATCTTCTCGCCGGTCTCGGCCAGAACGAAATCGACCTCGACACCCTCGGACCGGCCGATCCAGTTGCGCTGCATGATGCGCACGCTGTCGGGCCAGCCGTCCAGCCCGTCGATATCACGGAGCAGCTCCTCGGCGTAGTCGGTAATGCGGAAGAACCACTGGGTCATCCGGCGTTTCTCGATGACCGCGTTGCACGCGCTGCGGTAGCAGCGGCCGTCGACGACCTGCTCGTTCGCGAGCACGGTCTGGCACTTCGGGCACCAATTGAGCAGCGCTTCCTTGCGGTAGGCGAGGCCGCGCTTGTAGAACTGCAGGAACAGCCACTGGTCCCACCGGTAGTACTCAGGGACGCAGGTGTTGATTTCCCGGTCCCAGTCGTAGGCGATGCCCATCAGGTTGAGGTTGCGCTTGCAGAGTTCGATGGACGCGAAGGTCCATTCGCGCGGGTGGTTGCCGTGGGCGATGGCGGCGTTCTCGGCCGGCAGGCCGAATGCATCCCAGCCGAACGGGTGCAGGACATCGTAGCCCTGCATCTTGCGGTAGCGGCCGATGACGTCGCCGATGGTGTAGTTGCGGGCGTGGCCCATGTGCATGTCGCCCGACGGGTAGATGAACATCTCGAGCACGTAGTACTTCTTCTTCGGCTCCGGGTTGGTGCGGAACGTCCCTTGCTCGTTCCAATACGCCTGCCAGCGCTCCTCGATGTCACGGGCCGGGTACGCGACCCTCGACCGCTCGCTCGGACCCCTCTCAGTCGTCATACCTGGCTCGTCATTTGACATCGTGTAATAGCTCCTGCTGCATTGTTCTCTGACTCGCTACCCGGCCCTCAAGACTCTCTTCCGGGGTCCGCGGGTTCGGTCGCGTCGCTTCTTGCGTCTCAGACAGAACTCCGGCGGCGTCGCGTCGGCGTAGACCGGGCAGTAGCGTCTTTCCCCAGGGCACGCGGCACAGACGGTGAACGTCTCCAGCAGCGCGAACGGCTCCGGGTGTCCACTGATGATATCCCGGTTGATCTCGTAGAGCTGAAGCAGACAGAGCCGCGCCCGCTTCATGTCGTCCGGGTACGCAACCCGGCGCAGGAACGCGCTCGCCAGCCACGCCACAATCTTGATCGGCTGCTCGCCCCAGTCACGTAAACGCTCGAGCACAGCCAGCGCGCCGGCGCTGTCGACGTCTACGACCCGGCCAACGTACTCGTTCAGCTCGAACTCGCGCGACTGGCCAGCCAGCTTCCGCACGTCTTCCGCCGTTATGGAATCGCCCGGCTCGACCGCGGTTGCCAGCTTCTCCAGCTCGCCCAACAGCAGCGTCGTCCCGTCCCCGGCGACATCCAGCAACAACTGCACGGCTCCGGGCTCCAGCGATATGCCGAGTTCCTTCGACCGGCGGTGAATCAAGGCCGATAGGTCAGCCCCGCCCGGCTGCCTCAGGTCAACGACGAACTTGCCGAGGCCGGCGCCGGTCAGGACATTCTGCACGGGCTTGCTGTAGTCGCAGGTGAGCGCCGTAGCGCAGGCTTCCGGCAAGGCCGCGAGGCCAGTCAGCAACTCGCCCAACTGGCCGCCCTTGGACGACCCCTCCTTCTTCTCCTCCTCGTCCTTCTTCTTCCGGCCCTTGGACAGCCGGTCGATTCCGCGCACTACAACCAACCTCCGCTTCGACGCTACCGGTGGCTGCCGGATGTGCTGGAGCAGAATCGGTATCTCCAGCTCGTCGGCGTGAACCGACTCAAAGTCGAACGCCTCCATTCCCGGCTGGACCAGCGCCTCCTTCAGTGCCCGCAGCAACTCATCGGCCGCGGCCGAATCGGCCCCGAACAGGATGTATACCGGCGCGAACTTCCCGCGTTTGATGTCCGCGAGTACCTGCTCAGGTTTGCGGGCGGAACTGCCGGAGTAACGAGGCATCGGTCATCTTATTCGCTCCAGCCCGGCTGTCAAATCCGCCCCAGTCTGAGCCAAACCTGTTCATCGGAGACAACTCCTGAATCCGATGTTGAACCACAGAGCGCACAGAGACTGAGGGGTACAGGTCGGAATCCTGACTTCACCTACTCCGTGTTCTCTGTGGCCTCTGCGGTTGGTTCTATCACGGTTCTTGAGACAACTTGACAGGCGACCTTGACAGGTGTATAACCTAACCGGGTCAGGTCGGCAAACTGGCCGACACAAACTGGAGGATGTATGAGAAAGCTCGTGCTGCTGGTACTGCTCGTGCCGGCGCTGGTGCTGGCAATCGGTGATACGCAGTGGTTCGACCTGAACCACTGGAAGGCGCTGTTCGGCAACGATGGCCGATGGGGATACAATCCCCAGGGCTCGGGCTCTGCCGCCGGCTCCTGGCCGCAACCGCTTCAGAACTACTACGTCTTCGGTGCCGGCGCCTGGGTCGGCGCAATCATGGACTCGGTCTCCCCGGAAACGCTCACCACCGTGTTCTACAATCCGAATTCTGGCGGAACTGAAGGATACCCGACTCTCTGCCGCTACTGGCGCGAGGGCAACGGCGACTCGCTCGACCGCATCTACGTGTACCCCGAGGATTGGCCGCCGCCACTTACTAATCAGAGCAATAAATAGCTTGCATTCCTGCAAGGGTTGTGTATAGTG
>CAZVCQ010000279.1:0-4685 GCA_964626085.1 uncultured bacterium | reverse complement strand
GGCTCTGCGCGATGGAAACCGACGTCAAACAGGTCATCAACGCCTGCGGCGTGTCCACGTCTCAATACGTTCCCTATCTCAATTTCGGCCGGCAGCTCTACAAGCTCAGCAAGCAGCGGGGCATCTCGGGCGAGAGCTTTGCGATGGCAGCCCAGGTGCTCTTGGACAAGTGGGCAGCCCGTGGCTGCGACCCGGAGGTCCTGGCCAAGATTCGGACGGACGTCTTCGACATCCCCGCGCCGAAGCCGTAGCGGCTCAAGAGAGGCTGCGCGCAGCAACACGGGCAGCCTTGCAGGAACATGACCGACTTATGCTCGGGCAATTCGGATCGTGCCCCGAGCCTCAGCCCGTTCTGTCAGCCTATTTTAGGGACACTTTACTTAATTGGCTCGGGACCGCGGTTTGGGGCCTCGCTTGCGCGGAGCCAGAGCCCTGCCGATCTTCGCTTCGAGTGACTCAACGAACTTGGGATTGCCCAGCGGTCGGCCGGTGCGCATGTGACGACGCAGTATCTTCGTATCAGTGCTGTCGGGCTCGGTGCTTAGATACTCGCGCCAGTCAGCAACACGGCCCAGCATCGGCTTCACCTTCACCAGTACATCATCTCGTTTCCTCACATGGGCTGCCGCACTCGACCACGCATACTGCCACGGTCGCTCGACCAGCCTTGCCCGGACCGGGTTCAGTTCGACGTAGCGCACTGCCGCCAGCAGATACTGCTCATCCAGCGGGTACGACGAGAACCTTCCCTGCCACAGATACCCACGCCAGTTCTCCCGCTGATTCACTCGCACCGTGTACCGGCGATGGGCCTCGCCGATCGCCCGGGCCAGCCCCTGCTCATTCTCGGGCGCAGCCACTAGATGCACATGGTTGGACATCAGGCAGTATGCCCAGACCTCAACCCGCTCCTGCCGGCAGTAGGTCGCCATCAGATGCAGGTATGCCTTGTAGTCCGCCGTGCTGAAGAACACCGGCTGACGTCGGTTGCCACGCTGCACCACATGATGCGGTACGCCCGCCGCAACGACTCGCGCTATTCTCGCCACGCCCGAGCCTACACGCCACGCGCTCCAAAGTCAAGGGCAATTAAGTATTGTGTCCCCGAAACTCCAAATGGTACCCGACCACTAACGGAAACGCTACCCGTACAATCAGGAGCAGCAATGCTGCACCTTTCATACCTTACCTTCCTTTCGTTCTCACGACTTTCGCCGTGAGGTTTGTTCCTTTACAATCAACTCTGACAACGTACACGCCTGCAGGCAGACCAGCTAAGCTTACTTCGCCTTCTGTGGCACCTCCTTTCATGTTGGCCTGTAGTGGCACGCTCCTGAGTCGCTTACCCGAAACACCATAGACTGCAATGTCCAAACTCTGCACCGCCCCGTCAGTCGTGAAGCGCACGTTGCCGCTTGTTACGCTCGGCCAGACTCGAAACGCCCTTGGCTTCTCTATCCTCGCCGCCTGCTCGCCGATGCCCGTGGATGTCGTTTCGTAAATGGCAACACCGGCCTCCCACATCGCCGCGTACAGGTGGCCATCATCATATTGCAGCCGCCGGATGTCGGTCGGCGCAGACGCCCGCCCCCTCCTCACTGGCTGCCCGGGGTTGGTGAGGTCATACACGTCTACGCCCCAGCCATCACTCGTGCCGACGTAGAGCTTGGATTCTCCGAGCGCCGCGTCCCATGGCCACACGCCGCACGGTGCGGACGAGATGAGTCGCGGGCTCGCAGGGTCAGCTACGCTGTAGACGTGAATAGAGTCCCAGCCGTTCGGTATGTATGCGAACGTGTCGCGAACTGCAAGACCCGCGGCACCACCGGCAGTCGTGCTGACAAGAAACGGCGCGGCTGGACGGGCGACGTTCACTATCTGGAAACCATCGCCCACCATGTAGGCAAAGGTATCCTGCACGGCAAGGCCGAAGTACACGCCGTCCTGCGTCCCGCAGCTCCCCACCAGCACCGGCTCTCTCGGCCGGTCGACGTTGACGATGTTGAGCCGCAGCCTACCGGCAATGTACAGAAGCGTGTCGCGTAGCACCATGTCTTGAGGAAGCGTCTGGACGCCGTCGCAACCGCCAGCCATCACCGGATGCAACGAGTCGCTGATGTCGATTACGCGCAGCAGCGGTGGGCGTATCCAGCCCGCATAGGCGAACGAATCGGCCAGTGCAACTGCATAGGTCGCGGGGCCCTGCCACACCGTGTCAACACCCGACAGTTCGCGCGGCGACGCCGGATTGGATACGTCCAGCAGCTTCATCCCGCACCAATCCTGTGCCACCGCCGCCAGCCCGCCGCGCACGGCAATGTCGTCCGCGTAGCCGGCGGCCAGAACCGTCGTGTCTCGCGTCGGGTTGCCGGGAACGGTGATATCGAATACCTGCATCCCCTCCGCCATGTCGGCGACCAACGCCCGTCCGGTCCTGCGGTCTCCCCAGACTCCCCAGTTGTAGCCGAGCGTTGAGGCCTGCCCGAGGAGCCGTGGGTGCGAGGAGTCGCCAATGCTCAGTATCTGGAACTCATGCCCCCCGGTGTAGTAGCCGGAGATGAACGCAAGCGTGTCGTCGAACTGGGCGTCGTATCCTCCGGCCCCATCCAGCGAGCCGAGCGGAACCGGTGACGATGGCACCCGCATATCGAGGACCGTGAATGCTATCTCTCCGGGGTTATTCGGGTTGTCTGTCGTCACACAGCAGATGTTCCCTCTGGCCCTCACCCCTTGAATGCACGAACCCCAGGATGCCACTCGGTTCGGCGATGCCGGATTCCGTGCATCAATGACGTACAAACCCCAGCGGTCGCCAACGTATGCGTAGCCGTTGCAGACTGAAATGTCGTAGCCCGAGTCCCGGCAGGCACCACGGAAGACCGTATTAGCCGGGTCAGAGACGTTGTAGACCTTGAAGCTGTCGTCGGCTCCGATGACGTAGGCAAGGGAGTCCTGCACGTCGAAGTCGTTGAGTGCGGTCTGAATCCACGAGAGCCGGGCCGGGTTGCGCTCATTGGCGATGCTCCATATCTCCAGGCCCGCCGCCGAGCCGACGTAGAGCAGCGTATCCCGTACCCAGACGCGGTTGAGCAGGCCCGGTGCGTTGATGTCGGCAAGTAGTTCGAGTTGCAGCGAGTCGGCGCGAGAGAACCGAATCAGGCTGACGCCCGAACCTCGGGCCAAGGCAACCAATGTCTCGGTCGGTGTGACCCTGCCGTCAACGTCATACGATGGGCCGAATGACCAACGGCCGATTTCGCGTAACCCCTGACTGTCTCTGTCTGGCTTCCTGAACGTCGTATAGTACGAATCATCCAGTCCATGCTCTCGTAGCCAACTCGCCCGCATCCTCGGATGCACGCGAGACAGGCTCTCCTGCACCGCCGCGTGCTCCTGGAAAGTACTCGGAGAATCAGCGGCCACGCCGGTCGTGGCCAACAACCCCAATCCCAAGAGGACCGAAATCGCTCTTGTCATGGTTCCAGTCTAGAACCCGATTCCGGCATGTCAAGCCGCCGGGCAATTCGCGAACAGAAAGGGCGGGCTCGCGCCCGCCCTTGTAAGTCAAAGCGGTCGTTACTCGGTGGTAACCCAGACCTTTTCCATGACGACCGGCGTGGTCGGCTTGTCCATCGCACCGGTCGGCCAGAAGAAGGGGCGGTCGCACAATGAGGCAGGCGCTCCAGATAACTGGATGTTAGCGTCATAAGACGCTGTTCTGACGCCCTGGACCTAAGCCTCGGTCCAGTACTTGAACCGGTGCCGGCCGCCCCAGAATTTGCTTCGGTTCTCAGGCCGCCTGTCGGGCGAGGGGCGAGTTACATCGCGGGCGGGTCAGGCATGCGCGCCCGCGGCCCATGCCGTCCAACTTGGTTACAGGATAGAGTCGGATACACGCGTGTCAAGCGACGGAGCCGCCGAGTTCACCTGATGGCGGGTAGCGGTGCGGCAGTAGAACAACACGGCCCGGGCAAAGACGCCCGGGCCGTGAAGGTTGTTGTTGTCCTATTCGGTGGTGACCGTGACCTGTTCCATTGCGACCGGGTCGTGCTTACGCGTCAGCCGCGCGCGTGGCTTCCGAGACCGGCCGGCCGATTTCGAAGAGGAAATCGGGGGAGAAGTCCGCGCCGTTCTCCCAGACAACCGTATCCAGGTCTTCGTTGACCCGGAAGTTCTTGAAGTAAGCGATGTCTTTGAGGGGCTCGAATATCTTGCCGTCGAGGTGCAGGCGGAGGTCCGCAAGCCGCTCTTCGCCATCCTCGAAGGTGAGCAGCAGCCGATATTCCCCGGCGTATTCGGCTCCTCTTACGAAATGCATGGCCTGCTATTCCAGTGGAGGTATGGGCACCAGCGGCTGCTTGGCGCGAGCCAGTTCCCAGTCCCTTGTCAGGTCGTCACGGTGGTCAAACGCCCACTCCAGCACGAGAGAGATCACCCGCTTGGGAAGAGCGCCTTCGATAAGCCTGAGGTCGGGCAGTGAGAACACGCCGGTCTGCCCTGCATACTTCGCGTGGAAGTGGGGGCGCTGGTGGTCCTTGTAGTACATCGCGATGACGATTCCGAAGAACCGGCTTAGCTCAGGCATGGGAGGATGTTATTCAGGCTTGCGTGAGAGTCAAGCCTCGGCGTGATCCCTAGTCCCGACATTGGGACTTGATTTACGGTGGAAAGAAGAGGCCACTCTC
>CAZVCQ010000278.1:0-4698 GCA_964626085.1 uncultured bacterium | reverse complement strand
TTTCACCTGGGCCGATTCCACCAGCACCGACTCCGGGGCGACCTGGATCTGGAAGCCCTCGGCCTCGGCCGTGACCTCATAGCGCCCCTCGGCCAGGCCGCTGATGAGATACCCGCCGGTCGGGACCGACGTTGCCGTGTCGCAACCGTACGGGCCGCTGGCGATAACCGTGCCGCCGCCGATGCCGAGCATCCGGCTCGCATCGGTCAGGCGGCCGCCGATACCGGTCTCGCCCGTCGTCGATATCAGCACGAAGTTGATGCTCTCCGTGACCACTTCCTGCTCGACGAGAATCGACTCCGGATAGATGCCATTCAGATACCCGTCGCGCCAGACCCATAGCGTATACTCGCCCGGGTTGGCGGGGATGAAATAGACGCCGGTTGAGTCGGTGTATCTGGTCGGCAGCCCGCTGCCGCTGACGGTCGCGTGGTAAATCGGGTCGCCGGTTCCGTATTCCGTGATAAGGCCGGAAATCCCGCTGACCGGAATGCTCTCCGGCTGCAGGTAGAACGGGGACCAGGTGACATGGCTGTCCACGACCGTGACCGAGTCTCTGACCTGAGTCTGGAAACCCTCGGCTTCAGCCGTGACCTGGTAAATCCCCGCAGCAAGACCGCTGATGATATACCCGCCGGTCGGGACCGACGTGGCCGTGTCGCAGCCGCCCGGGCCGTTGGCAATCACAGTGCCGCCATCGATGCCCAGCATCCGGCTAGCGTCGGTCAGGCGGCCGCCGATACCGGTCTCGCCGGTGGTGCTGACGAGCGCGAAGTTGATGCTGTCAGTCACTTCGCCCTGCACGACGAGGATCGACTCCGGGTAGATGCCGTTCATATACCCGTCGTGCGATGCCCAGAGCACGTACCGGCCCGGGCTGGCGGAGATGAAGTAGGCGCCGTTCGAGTCCGAGTATACGGTCGGCAGTCCGCTGCCGCTGAGAGACGCGTGGTAGATCGGATCGCCGGTTCCGTATTCGGTGATGAAGCCGGAGATACCGGTGGGCGGAAGCGGTACCAGGGCAAAGTCGATATCGGTCGTCACCTCGCTGTCCACGACCACGACCAGTTCGGGGAACGTGTCGGCGACATAGCCGATGGCGGTGACAGTAACCGTGTACTCTCCCGGCGGCAGCGACGATATCAGGTAATAGCCGGTGCTGTCGGCATACGCGATGCTGCTGTCCGCGCGGGTGCTGACCCGGGCATAGTGAATCGGCAAGGTTGTTGCCGAGTCGGTAACGACTCCGGAAATCCCGCCGGTTGCGTAAACGCTGGCGCAGACCGTCAATAACACGACGACAATCATTCTTCTCATACGCTCTCCTTACCTCCTACGGTCCCTGGCCGTCCAGCCCTCGCCCCCGACGTGCGGGGACGAACCGATGACCGAGCGGTCAGACTCCACGACCTGCCGGCGCTGGCCAGCCAGCCAGATTATGTGCCCCTTCCTACCCTGTGTCAAGTCTACGGCCTATCCGTTGTGGCCTATCCGTCCGCGTTCCGGCTGCACGTCAAGAATCGCCGTGATTTGTAGGCCGTTGGCTGTCAGCCGCAAGCCGTCAGCCGTCATGCGCATCGTCTCGACCAAGCTCACCATCCGAGGCCGAGCCCTGCCGCCAATCTGCAATCTACAGGGAAAGGGACCGAGAGATCGAGGGATCAAGTGACCTAGTTCAATACTGCAACCTGCAGACTGGTCACTGGAATATGACCTTGGGCGCGGACGCGCCTCACTCGCGGCCCCCCGGCCGCGTGCGCCTTGCCGCCTATTTCTCTCGGTCTCGGCGGCTAGTCGTCAGTCTTGCGGTCGCGGGCGACCGGTGTCCCGCAACCAGCGAGTTCCTGCTTGATTGCTTTGGCCCGCGCTTGTGCTTCCTTGAGCCACTCTACTTCGCTCTGGCCGCGACGGTTGCGCTCGTCCTCCATCTTCTGGCGGGTCTTGTGCAGCCAGTCCATCCAATCCAGTCCGTCAATCATCATACCTGAGCACCTCCTCGGGAGTCTTCACACGCAGCACCTGATACCCCTCGCGCAGGTTCACTGCGCCAATGCTTCGTTCTGCCCAGTCGTTGGCAATGTGGCGGAGATTCAGCGACACGAGTACGTCTGCCTTGCCTATGGTCGCAAAGGCAACGTGCCTGGCGTCATTGAGATGCTGCCGCGGAATGACCTGCTCGTCCAGATAGACCGCTGTCAGCCGGGCTACCTCTGCTTCATCGGCCTCCAGTATCTGCACGTCTGCCAGCAATGCCATCAGCTCAGACCGGAGAGGTTCGGCCGCGCGGTCCAGCTCCAGGAACGTTACCGGTGACGTGACGGCGTTCAGCACTCCGAGCCGGACCTGCTCGAACAGCGCCAGCGCGGCCTCGCGCCGGATGACGTTGCGCGGCTCCTTGTCGAAACAGAAGCCGAACACCGAGGTTTCCAGATAGAGGAGCGGCCTGTGCCTTATCGTCACAAGTCAGTATAACTGCCGCGTTCAACCCGTCAAGTGGCCCACGGCAATCTGGCGCGTGACCGCCATCGGCCTACGACTCACGGCGCTACCCTGTTTCTGGCACCGCATCCGACCGAGGCCGTAGGCTGTAAGCTGAAAGCTGTCGGCTGTCATCATCGTCTCGACCAGGCTCACCATCCGAGGCCGAGCCCTTCCGCCAATCTGCAATCTAGAATCTGGAATCTTGAATGACATCTTGTCATGCCGCGCCGGTTCTTCCCCGTTCATCTGCCTCTGACTCGCTTCGGACACCCTGTGCGCGGGCAGGTCGGGCAGAAGAACCACGATGGCGGGACATCAGGTGCCGTTCCCGTCTCGCGTGCTAGTCGCATGACCCCCAGTGCCTCCACAAGCCGCGCAACGCTCTGCGGCCTGATACCGACCTTGTACGCTCTGCCTGGGTACTGCACTAAGCCGAAGGCAGGGCGCGTTCCGAACTCCGCCTCCACCAGCAGCGCCTGCGCGATCACCTGCATCCGGTCGGACTCGTGCAGCTTCCTAGGAGCCGCGCCCGACTTCAACTCCACCGGCGTGAACTCTCTGCCCTGCTTCACCACATAGTCCGGTTTGCCAATCAGGCCGTACTGAGAGACCCGCAGGAGCTTGGCAGGCCGCTCGTGCCCGGCATAGACCACTTCGCCGGGCGGCAGGCCCGCGACCCGGCGCGGCCCCCAGCGCCCAAAGACCAGCCACAGGACGAAGCATACCGCCGCCAGCGCCAACAGGATGGAGCCGATCATCACCAAACACCGAGAATGTACAGCACCATTGCTGCGGCTGCCAGCAGCCCTGCCGCGATAAGCAACGCCCTGCTCCACTTCGCCGGTTCGGCAGCAGTCTTGGCCGCCGCATCATGATAGTCCAGCCCTCGCTGCAACAGCCTCATTCGCTCCGGCTCGACTCTGCGGTCAGCGTACCACCACGCGTACGGACAGTAGAAGTACTCGTTGACCTCTGAAGCTGAGATCATGGTCTGCCCAGGTTCTTGTGCCGTCACGCGACTTCCCTGCAATCTTCGGCCGTTATCATCCGTTCGACCAACTCGACCATCTTGTCATGCCGCGCCTTGACATCGCTCAGAAATATGGGAAGTGTCGCGCGTCCACCCGCGTCCACCCTTAGTCAAGCACTGCAGCTAGTTTCTGAACTTCCGCTCTCTAAGATACACTTGCCAGCCTGCTTTTCTTAGTGCTTCCTTGTTCTCCTGCAGATAGTTCAGGAACTTCTTCGAGAAGGCCAGCTCTTCCTCATGTTTCCGTTTGAGTGTTTCATACCCGTATACCGGCGCTCCGTTCATGTAGAGCTCCGTAGCTTCGTAGAGCTCCCTGGAGAACTTCTCCGGCCTGGTGGTCAGACCCGGGAGGTTCCACTGTCCCACTTCCGTCTCAATGTGATTCTCGGAGAGGACGTGAAGTCCGGGATGCTCCGTCTGGTCCATCTCCTC
Source organism: uncultured bacterium (assembly GCA_964626085.1). Taxonomy (GTDB): domain Bacteria; phylum Hydrothermota; class Tepidihabitantia; order Tepidihabitantales; family Tepidihabitantaceae; genus UBA2258. Next base: position 755 of record CAZVCQ010000278.1, on the reverse strand, counting down.
GAAGGCACCGCAGATGACATCTATGCCTGCGAACAAAGCATATCTGCACCTCTCCAGTTCCGGGCTATTCCTCGCCCTGTCTTTCAGTGAACTGACAGTGTTCCAAGCTCTGACCTCGGGTGCCACGGCTACGGTTCCATGGGGTATGAACAGCATGTAGTAGGTGGAATCAAACCCTGCGTTGAACCAGCACTGCTCCTGCTTCACTGGGTTCTCGCACGAGAACAACAGGAACAGCGCTGACGCCAGCATGAGTCTTGTCATTCTACGTCCTTTCTGGGAGGTTGCGAGGACAAGCTGCTTGAGTGATTGTACTGCACATCCCGTATCTCCTACGATGCCAGCTTCTGCTCGGTCGTGGTTGGATTCTAGGACTCGCTGGCAGGATGTCAACAGGGCAACCCGCGCGGCAGCAATCTCTTGAGACACCGTGACTCCTAGAACCCCATCCTTCCGTTCTTGTCGGCCTCCGCAAGCCCCTTCGCCTCGCGATGAGCTGCGGCTTCAAAGTCGGCCATGGTGATCTCGCCCGTGTCCGAGTCCGCCTCCAGTCGCGAGGCGGCAAGGGATGCCGCGGACATGACTGCGTTGGCTATCTGGCCCCCGGTCAGCTTGAACTCCTGTGCGAGCCGACCCAAGTCCACGTCTGACGCCAGAGGCGCTTCCTTGGGCAGGTGCTTCCGCCATATCTCGGACCGCTCTTCAGCGTCGGGCGGGCCGAAGTACACCTTGTACTTGATGCGGCGCTGGAGCGC
>CAZVCQ010000277.1:0-4710 GCA_964626085.1 uncultured bacterium | reverse complement strand
AGATACGCTATCCGCACGGTCCGGGCTGTCGTACCGGACGGCTCCAGCATCTCCGCCTTGCGCGACATCACCAGCACCAGCGCCCGGCGGGCCTTGCAGACCGACAACGGTTCGTAGTTCTGGTTCAGCAGCAATACGTGTCGGTCGAGCATCGCCGGCTGCTAGTCACCCCGGAAGCGCAACTCGTTCCCCACCGCCTGCAGCATCTTCTCGACGTAGTCCAGCTTGGTACCGGCGTACCCCCTCAGTCCCGAGTCGCTCTGGCCCCTGGTGTAGTGCGACTTGGCCTCTTCGTAGAGCGCTTGCGCCCGCTTCAGCTTTGACGTGGGCGTCGTGGTCACGACCTTACCCCGCTGCTCGTCGGCCTGCTTCTGCCGGATGTCACCCAGGTCGACGTGCGCCTGAGCGTTGCCCGGGTCCATCCTTAGCACCTTCTGCAGGATATCATCGGCCGAGCCGTAGTTGCCCTGCTGCATCAGCGCCTCGGCCTTGTACACGCGCGGCAGCGTCTTGGTAGAGTCCCTGGCAATCAGCGCGTCGAACCGCTGTATCGCCTGCTTGGGCTTGCCCCATGCCAGATACACCGAACCCAGGCGCAGCGCGGTCTGGTCTCGGTTCGGTTCGCTCTGGAGAATCGTGTCCAACTGGGCCGCTGCCTTGGCATACTGCTTCAGCTCTATGTGACAATCGGCCAGCTTCTCGCGCAGCTCCCAGACCTTGGGGTACCGCTGCACCAACGGCACCAGCGAGTTCACCGCCTCGGCGTAGCGCTTCTGCTTGTACAGGAAATCGGCCCAGAGCCGCTGCACGCCCACGTCGTCCGGGAAGCGCTTCATTGCCGCCTGATACAACTGGTCGGCCTCGGCCATCTTGCCCATCCTCACGTAGACTTCGGCGGCGCCGTTGTACAGATCTACCAGGCTCGAATCGTTCGCCAGCCCCTCCTCGTACACGGCCAGCGCCGCGCTATCCTTCCGCATCGCCAAGAAGAGGTCGCCCAGGCCTTCGTAGGCCTTGGGCTTCTTCGGGTCGAGCTTGATGCCCTTGCGAAAGTACTCCTCGGCCGAAATCGGGTCGAGCATCTTCCGGTAGGCGGTCCCGATGGCTACGTAGACCTCGTAGTATGTCGAGTCGTACTTCAGCGAACGACGGAAATTCTCCAGCGCCGACTCGAAGTTGTTCTGCGAAAAGTAGCTGGCGCCGATGCTGTAGTACTGCTGGGCCGAATCGCGCTTCGCCTTCAGCACCTCCTCGGCCATCGGCTTCACGGTCTGGCTGGGCGCGCAGCCGACCAGCACGGCAAACACTACCGCGACCAGGGCCGCGGCTCCAATGAACAGAGTCTTTCTCGACATTATTGAAGCTCCTTTTGCAGAGAGATGCTACTCGTCAATCGCCAGCCGGAAATCGTCAATCCTCTAATGGAGCCGACGGGAGTCGAACCCGTGACCTCTTGACTGCCAGTCAAGCGCGCTCCCAGCTGCGCCACGGCCCCAATCGAACGTGCTAAGTTTTACCCGAATTCGACTGACTGTCAAGGATGCGCGGAGTAGCCGGTGGAACGATGGCTCCGCCGACGACGCCGTTCAGACCCGGACAGACGCAAGTGACACGGACACGCGGCAGCCATGCGCTGTCCGCCGCCTGTTTGACTTCCGGCGTCGGCTGGTTAAGATGCTGCGTGGCCAAGATGAAGAAGATCCGCCAGCAGCGGCCGCCGAAGAAGTTCAAGATCCCAAGCAGCGTGATACAATGGGGAATCGTCGGAGTGGTCGCAGTCGTCCTCGTCGTGCTGGTCGTGGGCGCGCTTTCGCGACCGGCGGCCGAGCCCGCGCCGATTCCGATGCTCTCCAACGCCCGGAAAGACCTGATTTCGGTGACTCGCATGCTCGGCGATGTGACGCTTGACAGCAGCACGCGTGCCCTGCTTCCCGGCGAGATGAACGCGCGGCTTGCCGGCCCCGACTCGCTCTTTGCCGAGCGCCGCTGGTACGACGCACTGACTGCTCTCAGCAAGATGCTCAAGGGTGCTGCCCGGCCCGAGTCGGCAGCGATTAGAGCCTACATGGCCTTCTGCGACTACGAAGCCGACAACCTCGACCGCTCGCTCCAGCATTTCCGCAAGTCCCTGGCTGCGGACTCGAACCCGGCCGGCATCGCACCCAGGATTACGTTCTTTGTCGGCTGGATGTTCCAGAGCCGAGGGTATCAGGATAGCGCGGTCGCATACTACTCTCGCGCGCGCCGAATCCTCCCGGATTCATCTCGCCTGCTCAGGGCTTCAGCCGCCAACAACGCGGGCGCGGCGTATGAAGTCCTGAAGGACACGGCCGCAGCCGGAGAGGCGTACCGCGAAGCCCTGGCCCTGCTGGATACGATTGGCTATCCGAAGGAAGCGAAGACAATCCGAGAGAACCTGGCCCGGCTGACCGGCGGCAGTCAGGACGCGGCTTCGCCGCGAGTCAGCAAGGTACCGACTTCCACACAAACAAAGTAACACTCTGCCCCCTCCCTTCTATTCCCTCCCCCTTGAGGAGAAGAGAAGGGTGAGGATGACAGAGACGGTCCACCACCTGCGCGAAGCTCAGTAGTGAGTTAGCAGTTGGTAAGTCGGCAGTCAGGGATGACTGGGCCCTCCGCATTCTGATACCTGCTCACTTCGCCCGACCCCTCTCCGTCCTTCAGACTACTGGCATCCAGTGTGGTGTAGGCAAAACGCCTTGTCGACGCAGCAGGATAAGCTGGGCTCGCCATTCTGAGCGTAGCGAAGAATCGTCGGCTCCGAAGGCTCTTCGCCTGCCGGTTCAGAGTGACAGACTTGCAGGGAGTGGCCGGCTGACTCGTGACAGCCCGCCACATGTAGTAGCCGGGACTAGAGCTTGGTCTTTGGCTTCCTGACCGCCGCCACGACCGTGTAGACGAAGCCGACCGCGATGAGGACGATGAGCCCGATTCCCACCCAGCGGAACTGCCTGCCGAGCACGGACAAGAAAGTAACCACGGTTGCCGCCATCAGCACGCCGACGATTATGGCGGACAGCGACTTCCAGTACGATAGCCCCAGCACCTCAGCCGCGACCGCTCCGGTCCACGCACCTGTACCCGGTATCGGGATGCCCACGAAGGTGACGAGCCCCCAGAACTCGTACCTCTGGATGGTCGCGCTCTTGCTCCGCGCCCGGGCGAAGAGCCACTCAAAGAACCGTCGGAACAGAGAGATGTGGCTGAGCCAGGCGACGACCTTCTCAAGCAGGAAGAACACGAGGAGAATCGGCGCGATGTTGCCAAGCAGGGACCACAATACTGCCTGCCACCAGGGCATGTTGAACACGAGAATGCCGACGGGAACTGCTCCGCGCAACTCGACTATCGGCAGGGCTGCGATGAGAACAACCACGAGTTCAGGACTAAGTCCCCTGGCCCTGAGCCAGTCTGCTGCCGCCTGCCCGGTGCCGGCCTGGGCCGTGCCAACCGCGACCGCAAGGAGCAGCACGACCACAACCAGTCTGGTCATGGTCCGTTGACGATGTACTCGCGACGACGGCCCGGAAGCTCGAAGCCCGAAATCAGAATGACGATTCAAGCCCGAAGGTCGGAATGCCGAATCGCATCCTCTTCGTGTCTTCGTGTCTTCGTGACCGTCTCCACTCCGCACTTCTGCCTTCTGACTTCCGACTTCTGCGTTCGGTTGACTGCACTCCGTCAGACTTCTGCATTCTGCATTCTGACTTCTGGATTCTGAATTCGGTCTTCTCCTCACAGTAGTCCCCTTCTTCGCCGCAGAAACCACTCCGCGCCCGCCAGCAACGCGATCAGCACGTAAGCCCACGCCGCTCGCCTCGGGTCGAACGTGAACCGACGCTGGTATGAACCAAGCGTGATTGCGGCCCCGTCGCGCGGTAGGCTGTCAGAGCGAAAGAACCTCCCGCCGCCGGCCTCCGAAATCGCTCTGAGCAAGCCTTCGTTCATACCGGTGTTGGCAAGTTCGAGCGCCTGCTCGGCCACTACGAACTCGGTCGTTGCCCTACCGAGGAAAACGGGGACTGTACCGCGCGTCGAGCGCTCCGGGGGACTGTCCCCGTTTTCTGCGGTCGCAACCGCCCGATACCGTCCCGGTCCCAGCGCCTCGATAGTCGCCTCGTAGACGCCTGCGCCCGTCTCAGTCATCGGCACCGTGACCTTCTCCGGTCTCCGGGCCTGACCTATGACTTCTGGATTCTGGTTTCTGGATTCTGGATTCGTCCGCGAGACCGAATCGGTCGTCTCAGCGACAACCTGCACCATCACGCTCAGTCCCGACCACGGCGTCCCGTCCGGCGCAACTGCCCGCATGGCCAGGCGCACCGGCTGCCCTCGATACAGGTCGGGCCTGTCGGCCTGAAGCCAGAACGGACTGATGTCACGCTCTGCCAGGTACCGCACTACGCCGGCCACGAATGCTGAAAACGGCGTGCCCTGCTCCGGCTTCTGTTCCGGTCCAAATCCCCAGCGCCACAGCGGGTAGGCAGCCACGTAGACGACCTTGCCTTTGCCTGCCTTGCCTGCGAGCACAAGCGAGATCTTCTTCTCCTGGGCGACGAGCCAGACCTGGCGACGGGACAGGACCGAATCTGTCAGCAGATTTGGATCGTGTCCCAAGCCCGCCCGCGACCGCAATCCGGTGAAAGGCGGCACGCTCGCAAGGTCAATGGCATCGCGGCCACTATGACC
>CAZVCQ010000276.1:0-4711 GCA_964626085.1 uncultured bacterium | reverse complement strand
CCGGCTGCATTCCGGCCGATCGTCGACGCCTATGACTGGACCACCTGCCAGATACAATACAACATCGTGGACACGCGCCACCAGGCGGGCCGAGCCGGACTGCGTTACGCCGCCAAGAAGGGCCTGGGTGTCATCATAATGGAGCCTTTGCGCGGCGGCGACCTTGCCGGCCGCATTGCCCCGCGCATCAAGGCGCTCTGGGATTCGTACGCGGTGAAGCGCGCGCCGGCCGAATGGGCGCTGCGCTGGCTCTGGCACCAGCCCGAGGTCTCAATGGTCCTGTCTGGAATGAGCACGATGCAGCAGGTGAAGGACAACGTCCGCTATGCGAACCGCAGCCGAGTCTGGGCGCTCTCGAAAGATGAACTCGCGCTGGTGTCCCGCGTCCAGCGAACCTACCGGAAGCTACACGGTATCCGGTGCACCGGCTGTGCGTACTGCATGCCGTGTCCCTCGGGTGTCGCCATCCCGCGCAACTTCTCGCTCTATAACGACTGGTGCATGTTTCCCGGCTCAGACCAGGCCCGGCTGGTGTATCAGACATGGATGGATGCGGCGAACCGCGCTTCTGCCTGCAAGGAATGCGGGAAGTGCGCACCCAAGTGCCCGCAGCAGCTCGCAATCCCCGACTTGCTCAAGAAGGTCCACTCGGCCCTGTCCTGAATCGACAACCCGGTTCGTGTCCGACGGACGACCGGCCACGCTCGCTTCGGCCCACTAACCTTCGGTTGTCGGTTGGTAGGGCCGGCGCTAGCGGCCGAAGATGGGTTCGACTGAGGCGGATTCGACCCAGCCGCCGTCACCGCCCGGAATCTGGATAAGGACGTACCCGGGGCGCCGCTCGCGCAGCATCACCTCAAGCCCGTCGTGGACAACCGCGATCTCTTTGTACTCCGGGCCCGGACCGCTGCGCAGCGTGAGCTCGGGCTGGACCACGACCGCACGTTCCGGGCTGGTGACCGCGCCCCAGCTTGCCGCGGAGACAAAGCAGTAGAGAAAGAGAACCCCAAGCCCGAGCGCAATCCAGCCGAACAGCCGCCGGCCGTTCACGAAGAGCAAGGCGAGGCTGGCGAGCGACAGGAAGAAGAAAAACCCAGCCAGCACGCGTGCCGTGGCCGCATCGAGCAGACGCAGAACGTTGTTGAGCATCCGCACCAGCGGGTTCTCGATGGTGAGGGTCTTGTCCGGCCGGAACTGGCGAGCAAAGGCAAGGTTGTGGATGATGGCTCTGTCGTGCGGTTTGAGTACGTACGCGCGGCTGTAGTCGGCGATGGCACGGCCGATTTCCCCGAGCTTGAACCGGGCGTCGCCCCGATTGTAGAACAGCTCCGCGCTGGTCATCCCCGCCGCCGCGCTGTCGTAGAGTGCTACTGCCTGCTGGTAGTCGCCGGCCTCATAGGCCGCATTCCCGCGGCTGAACAAGTCAGCCGGGGATGCCAGGGATGAACCACCAAGGACGCCAAGAAAACCAAGGAGGATACCGAGTCGGATACAGGGCCGGTTCCGAACCGCTCGATCCCTCGGTCTCTCGATCCCTTGGTCCCTTGTCTTCACAACTTCTCCAGCGCCCTCGGGAGTAGTTGTCATCCTAAACGAAGTGAAGGATCTACGGCCTTCCCGGAGTCGGAGATTCTTCGCTGCGCTCAGAATGACGGCAAGATGGGTCCTCACAACCTCTCCAACACCGTCCTCGCCTTTTCCAGCGTTTCCTGCGGCGTGCACTGCGTCATGCCGGACGAGAAGCGGGCCGTGTCGCAGGAAGCAATCAGGTCGAGCAGGCTTGCGACCGTATCCGCTTCGACGTTCCGACTGGAGAGCTCGGCCTGGATTTGGTCCCCGGTCATGCCCGAGGTCTCAAGGTTAAACCGGTCCCCGACGTAGCGTACGACCGCCCGGTTGAGCGCGGCGTGGAACTCACGTTCGTTGCCCTGCGCAAGGAGTCTGGTCGCCTCGGCCAGGCCTTTCCTCACCAGCCGGCTGGAACGTGTCCGGCGGGCATAGCCCCGGTCCTGCTCGAGCCTACGGCGGTGCCTGCCCAGAACGATGCCGAAGGCCAGCACGACGAGGCCAGCCGGGTAGAAGAACCAAGACAGGGAATGGAGAAAGGGAAAAGGAGAAATGGCAAAGGCGCGACCTTGGACCGGTTTGATGTGAAGAATGTCGGTGCCAAGCTGTTTGACACCGGACTCGACATCGGCCAACGGTGTCTTGCCGGTCGCGCCGGTTGCGACGAACTCAAGACGCGGGGTCGTCTGGGTGTAGTAGCTGCCGGTCTTCGGATTGAAGAAACCCAGCGTGATTTCGGGAATCACGAACTTGCCGTCCGCGGTCGGTATCAGCGGATAGTTGAAGGCCCGTTCGCCCGCGACCCGGCCGTCGGAGGTGCGAGTGTTCTGTTTGGTTTCCGGACTCAGCACCTTGACTCCGGAAATCGCCCCGAGCTTCGGCTCGCCCACGAGCCCGATGTTGCCGGTGCCGGCGACTTTGACGGTCAGAGTCAGCGGCTCGCCGCCGACCGAGCTGTCCCCACTCAATGCGGCGGTTACCTTGAAGTCCCCGACGCCGCCACCGAAGTCCTGCGGCTTGCCTGCCTCAGGTAGCGGTTTCACATCTATCGCAATCGGATCCGATGATGCCTCGAACGGCTCGGCCGAGTCGAAGAAGAACCCACCGCTCACCACAACCTGACCGGAGACTGTCATCTTGTCGACCTTCACTTCGCCGGACTGCGTAGGGAAGAGCGCGACCTGCTTGAGCGTGGCGGCGCTGTAACGCTGGCCATCATAGATCGCGTCGCGCCAGTTCAGTTCCTTGGTGTCGAAGAGCTTCTCGGCCCAGCACCCGGTGAACCCCGGCATGTTCTTGATTCCGAGGCCGCCAAGCTGGGCCTGCGTGTACAGGACAAATGTGACCGTCACCTGCTCGCCCTGATAGACCGAGGTCCGGTCGGCCGATGCGGTGAGCAGCACATTACCCCGGCCCGAACTGCGCGGCTGGGCGCGACCCGGAAGCCCGAACGGCGATTGCTGCTGCTGACGGCTTGGGCGGGGGGCCTGGCTTTCCTTGGTGACCGCGATGACAATGGGCTGAGTCTCGTAGGTCGTGCCCTTGAAAGAGAGCTTGAAGGGAGGGATGGTCAGATCGCCGACCCGCTTCGGGGACAGGAAGTAGATGAAGCTGATGGTGTTCTGCTGCGTCATCCGGCCATTGACGAAGGAAATGTTGGTGGACTGTGATGAAGTACTGCCGAGTTGGTCGAAGTCATCCAAAGCGGGGACTTGCGGTCGGGGCGCACCACCGATGTTCGTGCCCTCGACCGTCACCGTAAGCTGAAGCTGCTCGCCAAGGCCGACCGTGGTTCGGTCAGCATCGGCGGAGAAGTTCAGCTCGGCCGCGATGAGGAATGGGACGAACAGGACCAATAGGACGTATAGGCGGCGCATCACCAATCTTGCTCGACTTTGCGCTTCCCGCCGGCCTGGCGCTGCTTCTTCTGTTGTTCCTTTTCCTTGTCCTCGACCGCCTGGACTACCCGTTCGGCCTGGTTCTTGTCCATGCCTTGCTGCGGTTGTTGCTGCTGTTGTTGTTGGTTCTGCTGTTGCTGCTGTTGCTGCTGCTGTTGCGAGCTGTCCGGCTGGCTCTGCTGTTCTTCCTTCTTCTTGAGGCAGAACTCCAGATTCTGCTTTGCCTGCTTGTCGTTCGGGTTGATGGCCAGTGCGGCGGCGTACGCCTTGACTGCCGGGTCGAGCTGGCCTGCCTTGAACGCCACGTTGCCCGTATTATACATCGCATTGGCCCGGCGTTCAGGTTTCTTGTCAATCATAACCAACTCGAGCTCGCGGGCCGCGTCCTGATACCGCCCGAGCCGGAAGAGCGCGTTACCGAGGTTGAAGTGAATCGCAGTGGCGTCCGGTTCCAGCACCTCGGCCATCTGGTACCGCGAAAGCGCCTCATCGTACTTGCCGCGATTGTACAAGCCGTTCCCCTGCCGCATCAGACCACCGACATCGGCCGCATGCGCGACAAGTGCCAAGGACAAAGTACAAAGGACAAATAGCTTACTTCTGTTCCACATCTTCGCTTTGGCTTTTGGCTTCTGCCTTTTGGCTTCTGCCTTGCATCCACGCTCCTCGACGGTTGCTCAGCCCCAGCCCGGCGAGCAGCAGGACCATGGCAATCAGCAGGAACCACTGGTACCGTTCGACGTAGTCGGTGAACTGCCCGCCGCCGATGTCCTTCTTGCGCATCCGGTCGAGTTCGCCCAGGAGACGTTCGCCGGAGAAGCCCTCTACTCGCAGGAACCGGCCGCCCGTCGCCTGCGCCATCACGATGAGTTCGCGCTCGTTCATCCGCGACATCACGACCTGTCCTTCTTTGTCTTTCTTGTACGAGCTCAGGTTGCCCTGCGCGTCGTAGTCCGGTATCGGCGCCCCTTCGGCCGTGGAGAACGCGACCGGGAATATCCGCACGTGCGCCTCGACCGCACGCTGGATTGCCTGTGCGGTGTTCTTGCCCAAGTCCTCGCCGTCGGTCACGAGCACCAGCGCCTTGTAGTTCATCTCTTTGGGGTTGAAGAGCGAGAGCGAGACGTCAATCGCCTTGCCGAAGTCGCTCCCCGGCACCGGCATCATGTCCGGGCCGATGATGTCGAGGAAGAGCTTGGCCGCGTCCGCGTCCGCGGTCAGCGGGCACATCACGTAGGCCTCGCCGG
>CAZVCQ010000275.1:0-4715 GCA_964626085.1 uncultured bacterium | reverse complement strand
CGTCCGTTATGCCGCCCTGTAATGCAAGCTATTTTGTACTCCGGGTAATATCTCGGCCTTGAGCCGAATAGCGTGGTCATGGCTTTCAACGTAGCGCCGCAGCTTCTTCCTGGCCCGCCGCGTGTCGAACTCCGGGTCGGCCTCAACGGTCTTCACCAGCTTGTAGTAGCTGTTGACCGGCGTGTAGTACTTCAGCACGTCGAGGATGAAGCCTTCATCAATCGCCTGCTTCATCGTATAGCTGTGGAACGGCAGATGCTTCACCTTGCCCTCGGCACCGGGCGCGGCGTAGCCGAATATCTCCAGCGTCTTGTTCTTCGGCGTGGCGGTGAAGGCGAAGTAGCTCGCATTTGTGAGCATCTTGCGCGCCTGCATCCGCTTCTCCAGCGCATCGTTCACCGTGTCCTCGGGGTCGCCCAGCGCCGCGCTCATGGCGGACGATGTCTTGCCGCCCTGGCTTGAATGCGCCTCGTCAATGATGATGGCGAACTTCCGCGCGCGATGCTCGGCCTCGATTTCATCGAGGATGAACGGGAACTTCTGCACCGTCGAGATGATAATCTTCTTCCCGCCCTCGATGAACTTCCGCAGGTCGCCCGCATCCTCGGCATGGCCCACGGTCGCGCCGACCTGCGCGAACTGCTTGATGGTATCGCGAATCTGCTGGTCGAGCAGCCGCCGGTCGGTGACAACGACAATCGAATCGAACAGCGGGGCATCGTCCTTGCGCAGACCGATGAGCTGGTGCGCGAGCCACGCGATGGAGTTCGACTTGCCGCTGCCGGCCGAATGCTGAATGAGGTAGCGCTTGCCGACGCCGTCCGCGCGGGCGGCAGCCAGCAGCTTCCGCACTACGTCCAACTGGTGATACCGCGGGAATACCTGCGCCGCCCTCTTCCGGCCGGCCCTTTCGTCCTTCCGCTCAATCACCTGCGCGTAGTTCTCGATGATGTCGGTCAGCCCGCGCGGCGTCAGGATGCGCTTCCACAGGTAGTCGGTCTTCAGCCCGTCCGGATTCGGTGGATTACCCGCGCCGTCGTTGAAGCCCTGGTTGAACGGCAGGAACCACGACGCCTTGCCTTTCAGGTGGGTGCAGAAACGTGCCTCGTTGTCGTCCAAGGCAAAGTGAGTCATGCAGCGGCCGAACTGGAACAGCAACTCATTCGGGCTCCGGTCGCGCTTGTACTGCTCCTCGGCGTCTGCGGCCGTCTGCTTGGTCAGGCTGTTCTTTAACTCAAAGGTGATGACCGGCAGCCCGTTGATGAACAGGCACAGGTCAAGCGCGCGTAGCGTCTCGTCCTGACTGTAGCGCAACTGGCGCGTCACGCTGAACCGATTGGCTGCAAATGACTCTGCCGCAATCTCGTTCCCCGGCGACGGCGTGCCGAAGAACAGGTCAAGCTGATACTGGCCGTGCTTCAGCCCGTGGCGCAGAACATCAATCACACCACGCTTGGCTATCTCGCCCCGCAACCGGTCAAGGAACTTTCGCCGCGTCGGGCTGTCGTTGCCAAGGTCGAGCGCCTCGACCACCTCGGGCTGCGTCGCGTGGATGAACGTCGACAACTGCGCAAGGTCAACCGCGTACTCGCGGTTATAGGTCTCCGGTTCACCTTGAATCCATCCTGCCGGTCCGACGACCTGTGATGCGTCACCCGCCGCGCCAGCCGTAAGTGGCGCAACAGTCGACCGCCCCGTCATGTCGGCGACAATCAGGCTTTCGAGACCCTTTTCGCTGGTGTCGCTGGTCATTCGCATCCTGCCATCAAGTACCCATCAAGTAGAACGCCGTTGACCCAATGCTTCGCTTCACCGCCACTTACGTACGTTGTCGTTCCGCTCCGGCACGCCGCCATCTGGATAGTCATCAAGTACCGGAACAGGCGTCCTGGCTGGCACGCGGCGGCGGAGTTGGGCTTCATCACTTGTAATAGTCGCGGGTGTCTATGCATCGGTCGTACACGTTGCGAGGAATCCGAATCCAGTCGGTCTTGTTGATGCCGCGTGTGTTAGAGCAAGTTGGGCTCACCGGGAATGCGCTAGCGATGCGCAGCCAGCGCGACTGCTGTCGGGCGATGACGCGGATTTCGTCTGCCGCTTCTGACAAATCCTGGTCCTGGCTGAAGACAACGAGCACATCGCACTTCCCTTCGTTCGCGACCCGAACCACGTCGAGCGCCAGCCTTACGTCGACCCCTTTCTCCTGGCCGACGAGCACGCTTCGCTGCGTGCCATCAGGCAGGGTGATGGTCTGGTTGCGGTAGCGCAACTGCCGCGTGAAGACATGGATGCCGGCTTTGCCCATCGCACTGAGCTTGCGACCCCAGAACTGGTTCCACTTTGGGTTGTCCTGCACGCTTGGGATGCCCGTATAGAACCGTACTTCTTCCAGTTGCCAGCCCTGGTCGCCGCAGACCCACTCGGCCAGGGCCTGCACGTCATAGTTTGGGAAGGTGTATCCGAAGGCCTCTTTGACGGCGTAGAAGAGGTTCTGCCCGTCCACGAAGACAATCGCTCTCTTGGTCGTTGGTTCCTGAATCACGTCATCGGCCCCCGTGAAGAGTAACCCCGCATGAGGCCTTTCGGCATGTCACGCGGGGAGCAGAAATATCCACACAGATGTTAGCCACATTGCCCTCCATGTCAAGAAGCGGTTACGCGAGACTCACCCGGCTCGAACACAACCACCCTCACGTCGTTGAGGGGGCCGAGCGTTTGTTCTAACGGCGGTCGCACCTCGGTCCAGCGGAGACCGCCAAGGCCGCAGCCGAGTGCGGGTATCGCCACCGACTTGATGCCACGCGCTTCAATCTCGTGCCTCAGCGACCGCAGACCGGCCTCGATGTCCTCGATGCGGCTCTTGCCGCGCCAATGGCGCTTGGTCGGGAAGTTGATGATGAAACGCGGATTGGTGAGCTGTCCGGTTTCATGCACGAACACCTTGCCCGGCATAACTTCGCCTCGTCGGCACGCGGCCGCGTACTCCCGGAAGTTGGCCGGAAAAGCAGCCTTGAACTGGAGCGCCACGCCCTTGCCCATCACGCCGACGCAGTTCACCGTATTGACCAGCGCCTCGGCGTCCTCGCCGATGATGTCGCCACGCCTGAACTCAATCATCCATGCGCCCCGTACATCACGAACCGGCCTCCCCATCATCCGCTTCGACCTCGCCAACTGAATCCTCGATGTCGTCAGCGTCCGCCTCAATCTCATCTACCGACTCCGTCTCCCCGGCTTCCTTCGGCAACCCGGCCGCGGCCTCGCGCACGTCCAGCTTGCCAGTCACCACATCCGCAACCAGCCGCGTGCGGTATTCACGGAGCAGGGACAGTTCGGTCACTGATCGAGCTATCGCCGCCTCCACCCCGGCAGTCCGTTCCGCTATCTCCGCAAGAATGGCCTTCTGTTCCGCAACTGGCGGAAGCAAGATTGGGAACGCTCGCAACGTACTGCTGTTCGTGGACGCAAGATTCGTTGTCTGCTTGGCCGTGAGCTGGAAATAGGTCCGTCCGTGCAAGGACGCCATGAGGCCGACCAGGAACTCAGGAACCAAGAGGTCCGGTCGGCAGCGGACGGCGAATATGTGATTCTGGTGTAGGCAACCCGGAATCTCGTCATGCCACACGCAACCACGGCCGAGCTTGTCGATGTCGCCTCCCTCAGTCATCAAAACATCCCCGGCACGCAGAGTCGCGCCAATCGCTTCGGTCGCCGGAACGCCAACATACTTGATATGCCTGAGGTCGACGCGGCCCACTTGTACATTAGCTACCCGGAGGTAGGGTCGCGATTCAGTGGTGACGCCCTTGTAGTTCTTCCCCAGCGTCAGCCCCGTCTGCACCGTGGCAGCGTCTTTGAGTCGCGCAATCTCCCAATGCTCCGGCACGTCGCCGAGCCATGGCACGCCGGAGGGCTTGAGCTTGACGTTGAGGTCGAGGCCGCGGGTGACGGCCTTGTGAATGATGGCCTGCTTCTGCTCGTTCAGCAATCTAATCAGCTTCTGCTTCGCCCGAATGTACTTCCGAATCCGCCTGTCCATGTGGTCGAGGTAGCGCACGACGGCAGACTGCTCGGCGGACGACGGAACCAAGCAAGGCAGGTACTTGAAGTCGCTCCAGTCGAGATTCTGGCGCAGCCCGGACCCCAGCCCGTAGAACACCTTCAACAAGTCATAGGTATTCAGCAGCGAATATCCATATTGAGGCGTGATACCACGTTTGGGGCTCAGGTTCATGTAGGCCGATGTTATGATGCCTCTTGCTGAGGCGAACCCAAAGCGCAGGCTGTTCCAGTCATTCTGAAGGTCCGTGGGTCTGCAAACTATGTCTCCCGGCTCGACTATCTGGTAGGTTTCGAACGAAGCCGGCACGAGCCCGTGGAGCTTCTCGGGTGGCTTGACGACAATTCGCCCATAACTCAAGGATAGCACCGTTTTCTCTGGCATTCCCTTGTTCCGAATGCACTTCTCGCGAAAGCAGGCTCGACCTGGAAGGACATCCCACCCTGCAGGCACGTCGCCCAGCCACGCCACGCCGGAGGGTTTGTAGGAAGGATAGGGTCTGAGGCCGTCGGTCATGGTTTGGCTACGCCATTGCCTCCGCCGACCGGGTTGGTGTCATCGAACAACTGCGCTTCCCACTGATAGCGGCGAGGATTGCTGAGCATCCTGACGTGTCCGTCGCGCACCGCCCGCTTGAGCCAGTCGCTGAGTTGCG
>CAZVCQ010000274.1:0-4717 GCA_964626085.1 uncultured bacterium | reverse complement strand
CCCCGGCTGATGCCGTTCGAGCCGCGGCGGACGTCGGATATCGCCTATTTCCGTTTCCACGGCAGGAATCAGAACTGGTTCAATGCGTCCCGCGAGGAAAGGTACAACTACCTCTATTCGAACACGGAGCTCGAGGAGTTCATCCCGCCGCTGCGCAGCGTAAGCGTAGGCGCGAAGACTACTTATACCTTCTTCAACAACTGCCACGCCGGCGCCGCCGCGCGAAACGCGCTGATGATGAAGCAGATGCTTGGGCTGATAGACGCACTTACGCCCCAACAGACTCGAGTGGTAGAGGGGCCGCCAGCGTAGGTACAGACACTCAGGGACGATTGGGAGAAGTGCAAAGTCCGAAGTCCAAAGGACAAAGCAAAGAGGACAAAGTGATAAGGACGAAGGACAACAGCAAGTGGAAATGACAGAGTCCCGTCTTTGGACTTTCGTCTTTGTCCCGCTTGCTTTGTCCTGGCTACTTAGTCCTTAGGACTTTGCCTCCGGACATAGCTGCTTGACTTTCCGCGACCGTACAATATCCTCAGCACGATGAGAGTTCTTCTCGCCGGATTCAACATCGAGTACGAGCTGCTGCAGACGCTCGCGAAGCACCACCGCGTTGTCCTCACCCCGGAGCTGATTTCTGCCGCCTACGCGCGCATCAGCCGTAGCTCCAAACCGGTCGAGGAGCTGCGGCAGGAAGCTCGCAGGGAGCTGGAGAAGGCGCGCAAATCGAACGTGACCATCGTGTTTGAAATGGGACATCACTCGATTGCCGAGCATGCGGTCTTCAACTTCGACGTAAGCGGCGTCTCGCGGCTTGCAGTCGAGGCGCTTGAGCGCCACCGGCTTAACTCCTATACCGAGAAGTCGCAGCGTTATGTCGCGCTCAGCGATGATTTCGTCGTGCCCGATGAGCTGAAGGACACCGAGGTGCTGGACGAGTTCGTCGCAACCGTGAAACTCCAGAACCGCTACTACCATGAGCTGTACACCAAGCTGGCAGCCCACTTCACAGCCAAGCACCCGGAGTGGAAGGACGAGCCGAACCGGGCCGAGAACGCGGCCAAGGAAGACGCCCGTTTCATCACCGGGCTTGCCATTCAGACCCAGCTCGGGATGACCGCCAACGCTCGTAACCTCGAGTTGATGCTGCGGAGCCTGACCGCGAGCGACCTGGCCGAGGTGCGGGGTCTTTCCACCCGGCTATACGAGCAGACGGTCCCGGTCGCGCCGTCGCTGATTGTCTTCCCGCAGCCGACCGACTACGAGAAGAACACCTACGCGCGGGTCCGCGAATACGCCCAGGCCTTCATGACTCCGGCGTTCAACCGTCGCCCGCGGAACTTCATCGCCCTGGCCGCGTCCGACGTGGCGCTCGTGGACTACACCCAGAACGCCGACAACAAGCTGCTTGCCGCCATCCTGCACACGGTCTCGCACGCATCGCACGCCGAGTGCCTGAGCCGCGTTGAGCGGCAGACGCTCGCCCGCAAGAAGGAGATATTCAAGCTCGCGTGCCAGGACCTGCAGGCCTACGACGCGGTCCTGCGTGAATTCGAGCACCTTTCTCTGACGTTCGAACTCGTTATCTCGGCGTCCGGCTTCGCCCAGCTCAAGCGACACCGGCTGATGACGATAACCGCTCAACCGTACGACCCAAAGAACGGCTGGACCATCCCGACCTCAATCGCCGAAATCAAGGAACACAAGTCATTCAAGGAGATGCTGGCGCGGACCGAGGAAGTCTTCGACCGCATTGCCGCGATTTCGCCATCGGCCGCGCAGTACGTGCTCACCAACTCGCACCAGCGTCGAGTGCTGGTAACGGTTGATGCCCGCGAGCTATACCATATCTCGCGGCTGCGCGAGGACCCGGCCGCGCAGTGGGACATCCGCGACATCGCCGGCCGGATGATGGAGCAGGCGCGGCACGTGATGCCGCTGACGCTCGCCCTGGCCAGCGGCAAGGACAACTACGCCAAGGTATACGAGGAGCTGTTCGGGAAGCCCCCGGCAGTGACCGAACTGAGGTTGCCCGAGGCGCGGCCGCTACCGGTACTGCCCGAGGCAGCGCCGCGCAAGAAGGCCCGGAACCGAGACAGGACTTCACCACCAAGACACCAAGACACAAAGACGGTACCGGACGGAGATGCTCTGCGTCCGGCGGGCGGTCTTGGCGACCTTGGCGGCTCCAATCCGGTCTCCGGCAGGAAGACCCGGCCGAAGAAGCGCAAGAAGGAGTAGCCGATGCAGGTTGCCGGCCTCGATGAACTGAAGAAGGCGGTGAAGGCACTCGAGCCCGAGATTGTCGTTACCGACGAAGGTCTTGCCAAGAAGGTCCTGGTCTGGAATACCCTGCGGACCATCGCCAACATCCTCGTGATTGTCGTGCTTGCCGTCGGCATCGCGTGGTGGGCCAACCCGCTGCGGATACCTGAGCTGGAACAGGAATGGGCTCTGTCGGTGCGGCGCATCATCCTCGGCTTCGGAGTCCTGATGCTCTTCGCCGAGTACGTCATCCCGATTGTCCGGCTCTACAAGCCCGCCGGCAGAGACTCGCTCGGGCTCAAGCTCGTTCCGCGCAAGTCGAAGTAGGAAGCCACAAGCCGCAAGCCGCAAGCTCCAAGCCAACCGAAGCTAGCCGCCAGGTCCGGAGAGGACCATCCACGGATTACACAGATTACGCAGATCCCGTCACGT
Source organism: uncultured bacterium (assembly GCA_964626085.1). Taxonomy (GTDB): domain Bacteria; phylum Hydrothermota; class Tepidihabitantia; order Tepidihabitantales; family Tepidihabitantaceae; genus UBA2258. The sequence goes on along the minus strand of CAZVCQ010000274.1, from coordinate 2,020 downwards.
GGACAGAGAGAATCGGATCCTCCCTCGCGACGAAGGGGAGAGGGTTGGGGTGAGGAGTTCCTAGCTTCGCCTGCCGAACAACCCGCCGATGTCGTTGCAGGTAAGTTGGAACTTCCAGTTCTTGGTCGGGAAGTCGTAGATTGCCGCATCACTCGACAGGTCGAATCGAAGAGCTTCAGTGCCGACGCCGAACCCCCAGCACAGGCCGACGCGCTCGACCCTGCCGAGGCCCTTGCGTGTCAGGGCGTCCCAGACTCCATAGTGGTACGTCTCACCGTCTTCGTTCTCCAAGACGATACCGCCGAGTTGATTGTTCAGGTCCTCGAAGTAGCCCAGCCTGAGTGATACGAGGTTCAAGGCGGTTGCCTCAATGCCGAGCGCCTTCCAGACATCCTTCCATTCTTCCCCGAGCCTGCGTCCGAAGGACTTCCTGCCGGTCGTGTCCCTGAACATGCCAGGCAACAGCTTGTCCAGTTCCGGTATCACCCGCAATCGTACGTTGCGGCTCTCAATCGCCGTCCAACACATGCCGAGCCGAGCCATCCGAGGGAGGTCGTCAGCTTCGCCGCTAGGCTGGTAGACGATGCGGGATCCTACGTTGGCGACGGTGGCGCCGATTGAGACTGGTGGAAGGGGATGATACAGCAGGGCGATGTCAGCTGATGCCGCTGTGGCTTCGGTGTAGGTCTCTCCCCAAAACCAATTCCCGCCATAGCGCGAGTCGTGGAGGACTTTCAATCCGATCCCGGCCCCAAGCCGGTTCGTCAGCAGCGTCCCCACTTGGAGGCCCGCCGTGCCGCGCCATGTGGTGACTCGGCCCAGGAATTCGCCGCGTTCGTTGACGACATCGGTTTCTCCTGTCATCAGGTAGACAGCGCTGCCTGAGACAAAGGTGTTGTGGCCGCCAAGAAACGGCAGGCGGAGAGGTGCGCCGCCGATGGCAGAGCCGTAGCGCATGCCTGGATACAACCCCGGCAACCAGTTGCCGTAGCTCAGGCTTGCCTTCGCGGTCGTCTGGAATGCCAGGCCGGCCGGATTGAAGAAGGCGGCATCCGCTTCGTCCGCAAGGCCACTCATCGCCCCGGCCAAGGCCGTTGACCTCGCGGTCGGCCATAGCAGTATTGCGCCCGGCCCCACGTTGCCTTCGTAGTCTGCCTCAGCGCGGGGACAAGTCAGGACAGAAGCGACGGCCAGTGCGGCCACCGTCAGTGCTTTCATGTTTCATTCCTCCCAAGGCACGTGGCCTTGTCTCAGTTCACGAATCCCGCCGGCGATGTCGTTGGCGACCAAAGAGAGTTTCCAGTTCTGAGTCGGGAAGTCGTAGATGGCCGCGTCGCTGGACACGTCGAAGCGGAAGTAGTTCTTGTACCCGATACCGAAGCCCCAGCAGATACCGACGTGGTCCAGTCGCCCGCGGTCTCTACGCATGATAACGTCCCAGAGGCCGAAGTGCTCGTTACCCCATGCCCTTTTGTATACGAATCCTCCGCGCTGGTTGGTCAGGTCTTCGAAATAGCCCAGCCTTAGAGAAACCAGACTGAAGGCAGTTGCCTCAACGCCCAGTGCCTTCCGGACGTCCTTCCAGAAGCTCCTGCCGGCAGTGTCCGCAGACACGCCCGCGATGACTTTGGTGAGTTCCGGCATTACGTGCAAACATACCACACGACCGTCAATCGGCGTCCAGCAACCACCCAGCCGGACCAATCTGGGTAGCTCTGCTGTGTCATGGCTGGGACTGTAGACAATGCGAGGTCCGAGATTGTCCAGGGCCGCGCCGATCGATATACGTGAAAGGGGTCGGTAGAGCAACGCGACATCTGCTGCTCCGGCCGTGCCTTCTTCGAATTCCCGCTCCAGCCAAGTGACAGAGTACGTGTTATGGGCGACCTTCAGCCCGATTCCGACACCAAGCTGGCCCGTCAGCAGTATTGCCATCTGCGCGGCCGCATACCCTCGCCAGAGGTAACTATTACCCGGAGTACAAAATAGCTTGCATTACAGGGCGGCATAACGGACGTGC
>CAZVCQ010000273.1:0-4733 GCA_964626085.1 uncultured bacterium | reverse complement strand
AGGGTCAAGAATCCGCGGCACTTCGCGGCACTTCGGAAAGAGATACCACGTACGAAGTCCAAAGGACAAAGCGAGAAGAGAGTGTGAAGGCCGGCCTCGACCCGGCGTTGCCACTTTGTCCTTTCCTCTTTGATTCGTCCTTTGTCCTGGCCACTCTGTACATTGGTACGAGCGAACTCCGGCGCCTTGAGACGCCGCCTTGTTTGACTTGGTGCCGCGACCGAATATCCTCATTCATGCGACAAATCGTGCTGCTGCTCGGTATCTGCATCTGCCTTGCCCAGGCGGCGAATGACTCGATCTGGGAGAACCTCCGCGCCCGCTACGTCGAACTGAAGACACTCTCCGGCACCTTTACCGAAAACATCTGCTCCGAACAGCAGGGAACGTGCACTGAGTTCGAGGGCACGTTCGCGATTTCAGTGCCGGCCCGGTATCGTCTGGAAGTCACCGAGGGGATGAAACAGCTCTTCGTTTCTGACAGCGCGAACCTGTGGATCTACCTGGCCGACGAAAAACGGGCGATGAGACAACCAGCTGGAGGTTTCGCCCCGGTCCTCGCGTTCCTCGGCCCGGTTCTGGATTCGACGGCAACCGGCGAGGTCTCAAAGGACTCCACCGGCATCTACGTACTGAAGGTATCGATGGGCGACGAGATATCTGCAGTGAATGACCTGATGCTCGAACTGAACGATGACGGAACCCGCATCAACGGATTCTCCTTCAGCGACGGCATGGGCAACAAGACCCACTTCAGCTTCTACGACCAGAAGTGGAACCCGAAACTCCCGCCGGGGACATTCAAGTTCACGCCGCCCAAAGGCACGACCGTAGAGGAGTGAAGCCTCAATACCCAAGTCCTAATGACCAATCAAGATGAAACAGCGAAACCCGGCAAGTTCGGCAGGCTTCAGTCACTCACCCATTGGGGCTTGATTAGGAATTAGCACTTGGTAATTGGTCACTTGTCCTATGCTTAAGGACTCCGGCCGTTGCTTCGCTTGCGGCAAAGACAACCCGCAGGGCCTCAAACTGGAAGTAAGGAAGACGCCTGACGGAGTCGAGCTGGACTACGTGCTGCCCGAACACTTCGCCGGCTGGCAGGGCATCGCCCACGGTGGCATCGTCGCGACGATCCTCGACGAACTACTTGCCTGGGCCTGCACCAACGCCGGCCGCAACTGCGTAACCGCGGAGATGACCGTCCGCTATCGCAAACCGGTAAAAACCGGCAGCCCGCTCAAGGGTTTCGGCCGGGTCACCGGCGAAAAGGGCAAGCTCCTGTTCACCGAAGCCAGACTGGTCGATGAGACCGGTGCCCTCGTCGCCGAGGCGACCGGCAAGATGATGCGCGTCGACGACGCGAATATCCAATGACCGGTTCGCAGTTCCCGGTGTAGCGGTCCCGGTGCGTCAGGTCCGCCCCCAGCCCCTCGTCCCTAGCCCCTCGCCCCTCTCCGCCTGCCTGGTCTTCCTGGGTTGTCCGAAGAACCAGGTTGACTCCGAGCATGTTCTCGGCTCGCTGACCGAAGTCGGCTACAGCCTCACAACTGAACCGCGCTCTGCTGACCTCATCGTCATCACCACCTGTGCCTTTCTCCAATCTGCGGTCCGCGAATCCGAAGCAGCAATCGAAGAAGCGCTCACTCACAAGCAACGAAGCCCGGACAAGAAGGTAGTCGTCGCCGGCTGCCTGGTCGAGCGCTATGGCAAAGACCTGAAACGCAAGTTCCCCGCCGTCGACCTTTGGGTCCGGCTCGCCGACATGCCCCGCATCGCGAAGCTGCCGGCCTCAAGCTCCAAGCTTCAAGCTCCAAGCTCGGGCAAATCTGAAATCTGCAACCTGAAATCTGCAACCTGCAATCACACGTCCCGTGTGTTGTCCACTCCGCCTCACTTCGCCTACCTGAAAATAGCCGACGGTTGCGACAACCGCTGTTCGTACTGCATGATTCCGGATATCCGCGGCCCATTCCGCTCTCGCCCGCTGGGCGACATCGCAGCCGAAGCCAAAGACCTCGCAAGCATCGGAGTGAAAGAATTGATACTCGTTGCCCAGGACACGACTCTCTACGGCACGGATTTCCGGACCGGAGTACACCACAAAGACACCAAGACACCAAGAGCAGGGAATCCGAAACCCCTCTTGTCAGCTTCGTGCTCTTCGTGCTTTCGTGGCTCAATCTCCGCTCCCGGCAGTCCACCGCAGCTCGCGACGCTGCTTGAGGAACTCGGCAAGGTAGACGGCATCCGCTGGCTCCGCCTGATGTACACCCATCCTGCCCACATCACTGAGGACGTGATTGACCAATTCGCCTCCAACCCAAAGCTCTGCCGCTACATCGACCTGCCCATCCAGCACATTGCCGACCACCTGCTCGACAGGATGAACCGTCACTACACCCGAAAAGACGTTGAGCTTCTGCTCCACGACCTCCATGCGATTCCTGACCTGCACGTCCGCACGACCATCATCGTCGGCCTGCCGGGCGAGGCGAAGCGCGACTTCGACGAGCTGCTTGCCTTTGTCCGCGCCGCCCGCTTCGACCGCCTCTCCTGCTACGCGTACTCGCCCGAACCCGGCACGAGGGCCGCGCGCCTTCCCGGCCAGGTCTCCCCTGCCGTGAAGAAGGAACGCGTGCGCCGACTGATGCTCGCGCAGGCCGCAGTTTCCCGCGCAAACCTTAAGAAACTAATCGGCCGCAAGCTAACTGTGCTGGTTGATGCCCTGACCGCAGACACGGAATCTCACCACAGAGACACAAAGGCACAAAGAGGATACGAGAAAAAAACTGCACCGGACGCTGCAATCGCGCGCACGGAGTGGGACGCGCCCGAGATCGACGGCGTGGTCAAGCTCACCGGCCGCAGGACCACGCCCGGCCGCTTCGTGACGGCTCTCGTCACCGGCTCCTCCACCCACGACCTCACCGCCCGCGTCCTGTAGTCCTTGCCACTCGCTAGTCGTTGATCGTACCTCGTACATCGTCTCTCGTCTCTACCCCAGATTCTACGTTAGGGTATCTGGTCTCTGAATTCCGAATTGTCCGAGCTCCTCCACTCGACCCCCTTCCTTGTGATGTGCGGGATAGCCTGCCTCGTAGTCTCTCAGATAACCTGCGGAATCACGGCCTCCGTTGCGTGGCGGGTGATGTGCGGGATTGCGGGTCGGATGATTCGGCACATGACCTCGGCCGCAACTTGCCCCGTTCCCGACCAGATGCCCGGGGAGACCGCGGACCAAGGACTCCGGCAGGTGACGGCTGAGACGGCCCGGCAAACAATGTCCAAGATTGCCTTCCCGACGAAGGACCAGACGACGATCCAGACAACTTCTCAGACAATTCGGTGGGTTATCCCCAGACGGGGGTGTCAGTTTGCCAGCTTGAGGCCTAACGCCTCAAGCCGCAAGCAGATAGCCCCGAAGTCCGCCCCGGCGTTATGTAGCCGTATTTGTAGTATTGCCCGTCCGCAGAGCCGGCAGGATTAACGTCAATCCAATGCCGAGCGGTACTTCTCTATGTCGTCGGGTCCATGCTGTTGCTTGTTGCTCGCTATTGCCTGCAAGATGTCGGCCAACTCCATGTCACGTCTGCCGCCCAGCGCGGTGCGAGCCGCTTCTTCGACTAGATTCTTGACCTCCGCGCAGGTGTAGTTCTCGGTCATTTCAGCACAGGCCAGAAGGTCTATCCGCTGCTGGGGGCGACCCTCAAGGTACATCCGGAAGAGTTCCTTGCGTGCTTCAATGTCAGGTGGGCCAACAAAGACCTTCTTGTCCAACCGGCCCGGCCGCCTCACGGCTGAGTCGATCTTCTGCGGAAGGTTCGACGCCGCGACCACAAAGACCTTGTTCTTCCAGCTCTCATTCAGCTGCGTCAGAAACTCGTTGACCTCACCGGGAATGTACGGGCCTGCGTCGTCCCGCTTGGGGACCATTGCGTCCAGTTCATCGAGGAACAACATGCATGGTGTGCTGGCCCGCGCGTCGTCAAACATCTTCCGAATCAGGCCTTGGGTTCCGTGAACGTATATGCTGCCGATGTCAGACGGCTTCACCTCCTTGAACGTGAAGCGCAGCCGCTCAGCCAGTTTTCGGGCGATGTGGGTCTTCCCGCAACCGGGCGGCCCGTACAGCAGCACGCCGTTGGGCAGGTCCAGCTTGTAGCGCCTGAACAACTCAGGCTGCTGCAAAGGCAGAATCACGTCACGCTCGAGGATGGCCTTGAGGTCGTGCATTCCGGCAACGCCCGGCCATGCGTTGGTGAGGTCAGCATTTACCTGCGACTTGGGGCGTTGCCTGGTCTGGCGCAGCCGATAGAAGCTGATGAGTCGGTCCCTGACGGCTTGCGCCGATACGTTATCGGGATGGATAAAGGACTCAAGGCAAAGGAAGGCCAAGGCTTCTGAGTACATCCGCCACTCACGAAGCAGTTGGATTCGGAGCCGTATCGCTTGTTCGCGTTCCTCGCGCACTTCAGGCAAGTCCCAGAACAGCGGCATGTGATTCTCTATGATACCGTCGAGGTACTTGAGCGCCTTCCGCTTCTGCCCGGATGCCAAGAGGCGCTCGATCTTCTTCAGCCAGTGTTTGGGAAACTCCGGGCGCTGTTCCTGCATTGTCAGTTAGACATGATCTACGGCACCCGGAGCGGCGTCCTCAGAATGCCGTGCACGCCCTAGTTATTACCCGGAGTACAAAATAGCTTGCATTACAGGGCGGCATAACGGACGTG
>CAZVCQ010000272.1:0-4766 GCA_964626085.1 uncultured bacterium | reverse complement strand
ATCGGTGTCGGTCAGGTCGTTCGCGCCGGTCGCGTCACCGAGCCTGAGACTCCAGCCCATCGGTGCAGTCGGCCGCGCCACCTCGACGACACCGCCGGTGTCTCCCTGAATCAGGGCACAGAACCGATAGGTCTTGCTCTTGCCCGCCTCAATTCGGTCCGCCTGGTCCGGCTCAATCGCGAGCGACTGCGGGAACACCTGTAGCGAGGAACTGACCCTGTCGTTCGCCCTATCCACATCACTCGCCAGCATCGTCGAACAACTCACCGTCCAGTCGCCGGTCTCTGCTACCCAGGGCGGAAACGACGGCTCCGCCGTCGAGTCAGGCGGCAGTGCGACTGCCACATTCACCTTCTGGCTGTAGCTCGTGCCGATGCGGAGCCTGACATCGAAGTATCGCTCCACCCGGTTCCCGAAGTTCCTGATTCGCGCACGAGATATCACGGTGTCGCCGGCTCGCAGGGAACCGGACGGCGCAAGTATCGCGACTGCGCCGACATCATGTCTGGGCGGCGGAGCCACTCGAACCGAGTCCCTGATGGTATCATTGGTCGGATTCTCGTCGGCTAGCGACGTAAAGCACTTGACCGGAAGCGAACCCATCGGCCCCGCAGTCCACGGAGGGAACACAACTGTGTCTTCACGCGCCGCCAATGTCTCGGAGACGGTCCGAGAATAACCCGAACCGATTTCCATCGTCACCGGGAACACTGCTGGGACCACATCGTAGCTACGGACAACCGCCCGCGGCACGTACACTGCACCGGAGTCCGCAGTCCCGGAGGGAGACAGAATCGCGACCGGGCCCACGTCGATGTTGGCGTCGGTCCGGACGATATAGACATCATAGTTCCCGATGTCCAGCGTATCATTCCAGCCTGCAATAACGAAGCCGCCGTCAGCAGTCTCCTGGATCGAGTAGGCAAATTCGTCACCCGTTCCGCCATCGCCATAGAACCTGGTCCAGAGCGTGTCGCCCTTGGCATTGGTTTTGACGACATAGTCGTCTTCGTCACCTCCACGATAGCCCCAGCCCGCAATGACGAAGCCGCCATCAGCAGTCTGCTGGACCGAGTAGCCCTCTTCATCGTTGGGCCCGCCATAGGTTCTGGTCCAGAGCGTGTCGCCATGGGCATTGGTTTTGACGAGATAGAAATCCTCATGCCCTGCACCGTAGGAGTCCGTATAGCCGCCGACGATATACCCCCCGTCAGTGGTCGGCTGGACGGAGTAGGCCTGGTCGTAGCCCGGCCCGCCGTAAGTTCTGGTCCAGAGCGTATCGCCTTGAGCGTTGGTCTTGATAAGATAGACGTCGTAATTCCCCGCACCAAAGGATGCAGTTAATCCGGCGATGATGTAGCCTCCATCAGCAGTCGGTTCGACCGAGTAGCCCACGTCATCGTTCGTCCCGCCATAGGTTCTGGTCCAGAGCGTATCGCCTTGAGCGTTGGTCTTGAGGAGATAGACATCATCGCTCCCTGCACCAAAGGATGCAGTCACTCCGGCGATGATGTAGCCCCCATCGGTAGTCGGTTCGACCGAGTAGCCCACGTCATATCTCGTCCCGCCATAGGTTCTGGTCCAGAGTGGATCTCCCCGGGCATTGGTCTTGACGAGATAGACGCCGCTATCCCCGGCACCATAAGACCGCGTAGTGCCGGCGATGATGTAGCCGCCGTCAGTGGTCTGTCGGATTGAGTAGCCGGCGTCATCGTTTGTCCCGCCATAAGTCCTGGTCCAGAGCGTGTCGCCTTGGGCATTGGTCTTGAGGAGCCAAACATCGTAACCCCCGCGGCCGAAGGAACTGGTATGGCCGGCGACAATAAAGCCTCCATCAGTAGTCGGTTGGACCGAGTTGCCCACGTCTTCGTCCAGCCCGCCATAGGTTCTTTGCCAGATAACCTTGCCGAATGCAACTGAAGCAAGGCAGATACCGGACAGCAGAACGCAAGCCGCGACCGGAAGGCTTGTCCTCATCGCGGGATTTTAGGACTCGCGGGACGGGATGGCAAGGCAGCATCCGTGGAACGCGCCGGACTCGGGCCAATCCAGAATCCGGGGCCTGCTACCGAGAATACTCTTGCTGATATCAGGGGAGTACGCCTGCGTAAATAATAGAGAGTCACGGGCAGCCCAGTATCGCGGCAATGTCTGTGACCGAGCCGTTCATGTGGTACCGGGCTGCCGTGCTCTCAAGATAGCCTAATGCTGGACTATGACCTTGTCTGTAGTCCGGTTTCCGCCCACTTCGAGGCTGGCGAGATAGACGCCTGCCGGTATCGATTTCAGGTCGAGCCGGAGGACCGAAGTCCGAGTGACGGACCACGAACGGACCAGCCGGCCCGCGACGTCGTGGAGCTTCAGAATGCCGGTCTGACCGGGCGGAATCTGAAGCCTCAGGCTGACCGCGTTCCGGGCAGGATTGCCGAGAACGGTCAGCATCGGCCTCAGGTCCATGGGCTTCGCTTCGTCAACTCCGGTCAGACTGTCCCGGTAAACGTATATCCTGCTCGTGGCCGCCTGGAATACGCGGTTGTCAATTGCGTCCCATGCCATACTCGAAGGACTGAGCGAGCCGGGCGGGAGCATCGCTACGACCGAGTCATAACGGCAGTCCACGACCGCGCCGTTTCTCAGATACAGCTTGTCGTTCCGGTCGTCCATGAGACCAGCGTAGCGGTAACCGGCATCAATCGTGTCAACGATTGCGCCCAGACCACAGTCGAAGACCAGCGCCTGATTGCGGCCGCACATGTAGAGCTTGCCGAGTCGCTGGCTAAGGAACATGGTGTCGATGCTCCACGGGAGGCTTTGGGAAGCGATGACCGAGTCGGCCAGCACGTCAATCGTGTACATGCGGTCGGACCCTTGGTCGGTGTAGTAAAGACGGCCAAGGTCGGGGTTGAGCGCCATCCTCCCCTTGTTGGAGCCGCCGCCGAGGCCGAATGTCTTGACCACAGAGTCAGTCGCCGGGTCCAGCACAAGGATGGTCGGCGAGGACTGGCACGCGAAGAAGACACGGTTGGAGCGCTGGTCGTAGACCGCGCACGGCACATCATTCGAGAGGCTGAAAACAGAGGACACCGTGTCTCTGAGAGCGTCATACGCGAATACCGTGTCGCGGCTACTGCCCGAACCCGGGAAGACGTACAGCTTGTTGAGGTACGGAACCATGACCGGCAGCGGGCGGCTGATCCCGGCCGTGGACTTGCTCCCGAGCAGAATGTCGGAGTTGCAGTCTATTGTCCGTAGGCGGTTGGCGTCGGCCACGTAGAGGCGGTTGAGGGTTGGGTTCAGCACCGGTACGGCATAGGTACCGGTGACTCCCCCGGGTATGTGCTTCGGCGTCCCGAACGTGCTGTCGAAGACCAGAACATCATCGATGCCGGGGCAGAACGCGTAGAGTTTGTTGCCGGCGGGGTTGTGAATCATCTGCGTGGCCGTGACGGTCGCGTAGCTCACAGAGTCAGTGATCGTGTCGGCCGAGGCGTCGACGTTGAAGACAATGTCGCCACCGGTCAGACCGTAGAGCTGGTTCCGGTCGGGACGGTACGTGAGGGCGACGACGATGTCGGTGCGTGCCGCCGGGGGCTGTATCGAGCCAATCACCGAGTCGGTCGTGTCCATTACCAGAACCAGTGACGAATCATAATTCGCCAGATACACCTTTCCGGTCAGGGTGTTTGCCGCGATGACCGAAATCGCTGCGCCGACGTCGCGTATCGTTCGTATCGAGTCGCCCCGGCAGTCTACAACGTACACCGCCGCGCTGTCGGCTAGGTATAACCGGTCGGTTACCGGATTGTAGGCCATGATGTCGAAGCTCGGCATCCCGGGCAGGGTGTCGACAAGACTCAGGGAATCGGTATTGACGGCGACAACCATACGCGCGTAGTTGGTATCAAGACCCATGCAGTAGAGCTTGTGTGAAACAGTGCTCAGGGCGAGGGATCGCAGGCCCGCGAGGCCGGTCTGGATGCCCGGCAACAGCGTGTCACCGGCGCAGTCCAGGGCCAGGAGTTCGGCTGTGTCTGAGGAACCACCGACGTACAGGCGGTTCCAGACTGTGTCCCACACCAGCGCGTAGATACCGAACCCGACGGAGAAGGTTCTTTGTATGGAATTATCGTCCGGATCAAACACCAGCAAGTCATTACCGTACGGGTATGCCAAGTAGAGTCGATTTGAAGTCCGGCTGTAGGCGTACAAGTTGGTCTGGAAAGGCAGTGAGGTCGCACCGATGACCTTGTCCTTTGCAGCGTGGAGGATGACGAGCGATTCGCTGACCACGTAGCCCCTGCTGCTTGGTGGACAGAAGACGACCCTTCCCGATGCGCCGGGGTTGCTCAGTTTCGCCATGGTTGAGGGATTGAATATCTGGACGGGGTTGGACTCGATATAGACGTTGCCTGATGTCGGATTGACGACCAGCCCGCCCTTCAGGCTGACGCCGCCGAGCGTATCGCCAATCACGACCTGGCGCTCCAGCCATTGACCGGAGCAAATGGATGCAACCGCGATGACGAAGGCGAACAGGGCGATTCTCTTCATCGCACCTCCTCAGTGAATAATAGAACTGCCCTGGGCCTTGTCAAGATGGCAGATATGTGAAATTGGCAAAGGGGGCTATATCGGACAGACGCACTATTCGACAGTCGCCGCCGGCGGAGTCGCCCACGTGGGCGGGCGGAACCGGGATGGGTCTTCGAAACCAATTACCTACTGCCTCGTCAGCACCAGCTTCTTGCGGATTCGCTCGGTCTTGC
>CAZVCQ010000271.1:0-4777 GCA_964626085.1 uncultured bacterium | reverse complement strand
AGCCGAGCGGTATCTCGCTCTGCTCAAGCGTAGCGGTCTCACCAGATTCGAAGGCTCGCGCAAGACCGGCTCCTACGTCCTCACCGACAAGGGTAAGGCCCTGCTGAAGGAACTGGGCAAATGAACATGACCGCATCCGCTCCTCGGCTTCTTCCATCCTCCTTCCTCCGTCCTCGCTCTTGTTTTTCGCCCGCCTCCGCCGCTGCTCGGAACTCCGCCCTCAGGTCCTGACGTGGATCCTCCATCCTCCGTCCGCCGTCCTCCATCCTCATTCCTCTCTCCTCAGTCTTATCCTGCACCCGCCATCGCCGCCGCCGCGCCGCGCTGCGGACATGCCCCGACGTTCGTCGCCGCCTCGGCACTGTCGGCGCGAAGGTCGATCTTGACTGGGTGAACCTATAGGTTAATGTCATGGTGCGCCTCGAAGAACTGAAGACCGGGCCGGCGCTCGTGGTCTGCGCTCTGGTTGTGAATGAACGGAACGAGACGGCTGAGTATCTTGGTTCGCTGTCCCCGGCAGAACGGAGGCGGGTTGACTACGTCTTCCGGCGGCTCTCCGAGTTCGGCCGGGCCGGATTCCGCGATGAGACGTTCAAGCGGCTTGAGGGCGTGGTCTGGGAGATAAAGGAACACCAGACGAACACAAGGTTGTTTTGCTTCACATCGGGACACCGGCTCATCGTCTGCACGCACGCTGCCCGGAAGCCCGCAGGCCGCGCCCGGTATCAGGTGGAAATGGACAAGGTGCAGCGTTTGTACGAACTGTGCTTGGTTGAAGGAGTACTGCCATGATAGAAAAGGCCGCGTGGTATGAGGAAATGACGAAGGAGTTCGACAACGACCCCGACTACTGGGCTGAGGGGTTGAAACTCGACTTTGCCGAGGAAGTGGGCCGGCTGATGCAAGAGCAGAAGATCAGCCGAGCAGAGCTTGCCCGCAGGCTCGGGACCTCGCCTGCCTACGTTACGAAGATTCTGCACTGGACCGCCAACCTGACCCTGACAAGCATGTCCAAGATTGCGCTGGCGTTCGACGCACGAGTCGAGCTCAAGTTGATTCCCAGAGACGCTACCTCGGGCAAGCGTACCGCTGCGGCCCCGGAAGCCCACCGCCGCGAACGCCGACACCAGTTCGTAGCTGCTGACCGACCTTCTCGCGCCAAGCGGAATGAGTTCATCGCCTCCGACAAGCCGGCCCGTGTCCGCCAGAGCCGCAAGCCGTGAGCGCGTCCCGCCCCTGAATGCTGACTACTGAATGCTGTTTGCTCTCCCGTTGGCCGTCAGCCGTGAGCCGTAGGCCGTCGGCCCGCTGCCCGCGCGCTTGACAAATGTCTTCCGATGTTCTAAGATGCAGTCTATGTCAGCACAACGTCGCCCAGCCTTGACGGGTGTGGAATTGCTTATTATGTCACGGGAATTACACCGGAATTATCCAATTGATTACGTCCCCGGAATTGCGCAGCTACCCTGCTGCGAGGAGAACCGCCTGTGCCGAATAGTACCGTCTCCGGACTGCTGTATGTAGGCATCCCAGTTGTCTCATCCGCAACTGCCGCTGTGATTGCGCACAAGCTTGGCCGTCGCGCGGCACTTAGTGACATACAGAACGAAGCCCTTGTTACCCGATATGAAAGCCTAGTCGCTCCCTTGAGGGCTCTCCTCATCGATACGCAGGTAGCCACATACTGTATGGGCCTTCCTCTCACGGGGAGGCAGAGACGCAAGGAAGCTTGGAAGAGACTCCGAGAACGACGTGTGTGGTCAGCAATCCGCGCGCTATTCCAGGAGGTTCAATACGATCGCCCCAGACCTGGCATAGAGTACGGCGCTCCATTCCCGCTAGGCCAAGTAGGCGCTCTCATAAGGGCCCACCCTTCATCTGCAGGTCCCAAGTTGTTCTCACTGCTGGCTGATGCCGAACGGTCTAGAGGTGAGTACCCCCAAGCCGACGAAGAGGAACTGACGCGCGAGGAGTTTGCGCTTCATGTACACATCTGCCGTCTGCACGACAAGCTACACAGACTTCTGTTCCCGAGCGACACCTAGCCCATCAGAACTATCCGGGACGATAGCCGTTCTCGCAACGCGCGAATCCTACGTCCGCCGAGACGAACGCCTGAGTCTCTCCCCTCAGCCTTGACATCCCAGCCTGCGAGTCCTAAAATCCAACCATGTCTCGGCAAAGGGTGGCGAGTCGACGTTGATGAACGGCTCATTTCGGCAACATGTGGCGCACTAGGAGGAGCAAGATGAGAAACGCTCCGCTGCTTTGTCTAGTAGCTCTTCTAGTCCTCGCGTTCTTGGGGTGCGGGGCGACTGATGAACAGATTGGGGATACTGTCCGGACGTCTATGCAGAATACGTTTGACACGGATCCACAATTCGCGCAATGGCACCTGCAGGTGACTCACGTTCAGGTAGTACACCAAACGGACAACCTGTATCAGGGAATCGCCACAGTCATGTTCAGGGTGACCTCACATTCCGTGCCAGTACAGGTGACTTACGATGGAAAGAACGTTGTGTGGAAGACCGAGCCTGGAGCCTTCCTTTTTGTGTTCGAGTGAGCCGGGGCAGGAACTGATAGTGGAACGAACCCGTTCCGCACAGCGCTCACCGGCCTTGACGATTGCCGATAGTCAGCCTTGTTGCCCAGCGAATCCGACTCCCGAGGAACCCCGCCCGACGCCGAACAGCAGCCTAGACATCTCCGCTCTCAAGTCCGGGAATCCGTGCTACTGACCAGGACTAATCCGGCGCTAGTGGGGATGGATGAAGATGGACGACACTGGATTCAAAGACCAGTCGCATCACCCATGCGCATAGGAGGATAAATGAGAGCTAGCTCAGTGGTTACGCTCGCCGCGTTCGCGTTCATGCTTGCCTGCCAGAAGCAGACCTCAGTTTCAGAGCCGGAACTTTATCCAGCAGACCAGCGCGGCTCCTACGGCTACATCGACCGGCACGGCAGGATGGTCATCGCACCCAAGTTCGATGACGCTTGCATGTTCTCGGAACGCCTCGCCTTGGTGCGGCAAGGCGACAGCTTCGGTTTCATCGATAGTACAGGCCAACTCGCGATAGCGGCTCGATTCGACCGCGCCTGGTCCTTCACCGACGGAAGAGCGCGTGTAGAGGTCGATAGTCTTGTCGGCTACATAGATCATTCGGGGGGATATGCCGTACGTCCGCAGTTCACGAACGCATGGGACTTCGCTGAAGGTCTTGCGCCCGCAGCAGTGGGCGACCGTGTAGGCTATATCGATACAACCGGTCGCTTTGTGATCAACCCGGAGTTCGACCGCATCCCGGATCAGTACGAGAAGATGGTAGGTGATCTGGTGAATCTCCTGATGGCGGCCTACGGTGCGGGAGCAGTAGAGAACACCGGAGCCAAGTTCGTCGGAGAGGATTTGGTCTTCCCGGGTATCTTCTCGGGAGGCCTGGCCCTCGTGAGAGCGGGCGGGTTGTACGGCTACGTCGACCACCGAGGCAGACTGACGATCCGTCCGCAGTTCGAGGATGCCGGGCCATTCCGGGGCGGACTCGCGCCTGCCCGGCTAGACGGGTCGTGGGGCTACATCGACAGTACCGGTGAGTTCGTAATCAAGCCGCAGTTCGAGGCGGCTGGCATATTCTCGGAGGGACTTGCCCTGGTGGCAATCTCAAGTAAGGTAGGATACATCGACAGACTCGGCAAGTTCATCGTCAACCCGCAATTCGACGACGGGGCCGCCTTCAGCGGAGGCCGGGCATGGGTACAGCTTGGCAAGAAGCACGGCTCGATAGACCGCACCGGGAAGTATGCAGTTGCGCCTCGCTACGCGAACGTGATGCCTTTCCGTCTTGGGCTGGCCTGGGTGAGTTTGGAGGAGGATTTGGCGAATGGCCTGAGCGACGATGCTCGAGTCGGCTACATCGACACGACTGGCAATCTCATTTGGCAATCAGACACTGCGGCATCAACTCGCCTCCAGCGCTAGGAAGAATTAGAGGAAGAATTAGGGACAGGGGGGCTGTTGAAAAAGGGCCTCTCCCTGTTCCATTAGCAAGGCGGGCAGAATGATGCCGATGCAAGTGACGCAGCTGCGGTTGTTGCGGACGGTCGTTTCCGCGTCAGGCTTCGGCCCAGCTCCAAGGCGGGGTTTTTCAACAGCCCTACAGGCACCCTATTTCGTGAAGCTTCGAGATATCATGGAAGATTCCGCACGCCCATTTGACACCCCCGCCCGCGAGTCTGAGAATCCGGGCATGGAGATGACTCCGAGGAGATGCCGCGTCGGTCTGGCCTAGATCGCGCTGATATGAGAGGAGCTGTATGAACACGAAGCTGGTAGGTTCCACTGTATGGGCAGTCTACACCGAGTCTGTTGCGGGCGAAGTCCGCAAAGGTATCATCCGCGGGAGTCGTGAGCTGGTCCTGGACGTGACTTACGATGACGAACGCTACGCTGTCACGCTGAAGAGGGTTCGTGTTTCGCAGTACTCCGGCGGCTGGAAATGCCTCGCAGATAGGAGTACAGGGAGCGCTGATTGCACGCTCTACAGATCTGAGGATGATGTCCTTCTCTTCGGGAGGTGGCTCGAAGATGGGGAATACTACCACTGGTGGGCGAGACTATGCGAGGTCAAGCACTTCGCTGGTGAGGTCGATACGCAGGACAGAAACGGGAATACCGCAGGAAGAAGGTCGCGGGTGAAGGCGCTTTTGGGCACGAAGTGCAGGGAGGAAAAGAAGGGCACTTCTCCTATTCCCAGCAAGAAGCGCGTCAGAAGGT
>CAZVCQ010000270.1:0-4792 GCA_964626085.1 uncultured bacterium | reverse complement strand
ACCAAGCCGGTCAAGCTGGGCCGGGTGCGGATTGACCTCGTGGCCGAAGTGCTGAACCTGCTCGATATCAGGGACGTGCTGTACGTGTTTCCCGGAACCGGCTCGCCGATTGACGACGGCGAGCGGTTCTACTACTACGACTTCGAGTTCGTCCGGTATGATACGAGCGTCACGCCCCAGTGGTTCGGCAATCCCGGTTACGACCCGGGGCGAGATCCGAACCACGACGGATATGTCACCCGCGACGAAGCCCAGTTCGCGGAGTACGAGCGCGTGGTCGCGTACCACAGGGCCAAGATTGACTGGATCAACAACTACGGCCCGCCCCGCCGCGCCCGGCTCGGATTCACGGTTGGATTCTAGACAGCCGACAACCTACGGTTTCCAGCTAGCGGCTCACGGCTTGCGCTGAGGACAGCGGAAACCCCGCAGACAAGAAGAGAGTCACGGTCAGCCCAGTATCGCGGCAATGTCTAAGACCGAGCCGTTTGATGATACCGATCTGCCGTGCTCTCAGACCTTAGACGCAGCCGGGTTGCGAACGGTTCGCGGGCGCGGTTGTCAAGCCCGCAGGGTCACCCCAAGGGGTTACAGGTGCGCGTGCGACGACCCGAGGGAGTCGCGTACACCGCCTTAGGGGCGGAGCCCCTGAGGAGCCGGGTTTGGGGTGAACGAAAGCGGGCGGGGATGTCAAATCGGCGGGCGGAAGATGCCAAGATGTCCCGAAGCTTCCCGAAGGAGTGTCTCTCCCTGACTCCATCACATGGACATCTTGATAGTGCAGGCCTTGACGAGTACATCCCATGATTCTCCCGCGGCCTGAATCACGCGGACCGTCACGTCGACAGCGACATTCGGGCCCCACTTCGGTCCGCCGCTCGCCCAGTATCGGGCTTCGCAGGTCGACTTCCACGTCGTGTCCAGGGCGAGGTCTGTCTCCCAAACACCTGACTGGTAGACCACCCATGCGTGGCTGCCAGTCAACCCGCGAGGGAGTGACAGCGAGTCCGCTGCCCGCAGGTGAACGCCCAGGCGAAGAGGTGTACCTCCCGGCGGCGCATAGCCGGGGAAGAAATCGCGCCAGAGCTCCGGCTCAACCAGAATCTGGCGGCCATCAACCACCAAAGTGGGTTGCCCGGGCGGAGGAAAAGGAGTGTGATGACAGGCGCACGGCAGCAGGGCGGCGAGCTTGCGTCTTGCTGCGACTGCACCGATCACGGCCCCGACCACGAAGCCGAAGGGCATGGCCATCAAGGCTGCCGCTGTTGGTAGCACGGCCTTCCACTCGGCGCCTTGACTGGTCGTGTTGGAGATAAGGCCCCAGGCAAGCAACCCGGAAATCAGAGCGCCGAGAATGCCCCCGCGCAGACCGCCAAGAAACAGCTGGCGCTCACGCGTCCGGGGCTTTGGCTCGGCAGACTCACCAGCGGGTTCGTCTGCAGTCTGATCCTCTTCCGACTCACTCATGGTTGGATTCTAGGACTCGCGGGCGGGGATGTCAAGGTGGCGGGGACAGGCTTGGGAGTTCGTTACAGCGACTGGAGGGGGTGAAGCAGAGTTCGCGTCAGGAATGGTAGATCTCCTCGCCTTCGTGGGCGAAGGAGGCGATGGGGGAGCTGTGGGATTCATATTCTTCGGGCGTTAGGTGGGCGATGTCAAGCGGGATGACGAACCGGTCGGCGGTCGCCATGACTGCCTTCTTGGCCAGGCGGACGCGCTCGAAGATGTCCTTGCCTTCGTAGTCGCTCGACACGACGGCGATGTCCAGGTCGCTGTCCTCATTTCCCTCGCCGCGTGCCCGTGAACCGAATACGATGAGTTTCTGGACGCTGACGCCGCTTGCCGCCAGCGCCTTGCGGAGAAACTCGACTACTTCGGCAATTGTGCTCTCAGCCATTGCAGTGCCTTTCGGGCGCGGGCCAACACCGGCTCAGTGCTTTGCTGGTTGTAGATGAGTGCCATCTTCTTCAACTCGTCGGGATAGCGCGTCGGAACGCTCAGGCCGTCGAGTTCGTACAGGAGGTCCTTGACGTCCGCCGGCGGAGCGACTTGTGTTCGGTTGGCGAGAAACAGCAGGTCATGCACTTTCGGCGGGTCGGATTTGAGTTTCGCGCGATAGAGACCTTTGAGCGCCTTCTCGATGGACAGGTGGCACATGAAGATGCAGTAGAAGTACCGACCGCCGTCGAACATGTACTGGGCCGTGTCCATATCATAGTCGGCCTGAAGGAACCACTCCTTCGGCAGCTTCTCGCTCGCGTCCACTCTGGGAGGATAGGAGAGACCGGAGTGGGAGTCAAGGACAGCGGTCAGGCAACCAGACGCGCTGTCCGACAGGGGCCGCAGAGGCCAAGTTAGAGGTCAGAGGCTGGACGTCAGGAGTCAGAAGTGCGGAGTCCGAGACTGCCAACGGCAAACCGACGCCGGGCGTTCCCGTCGCCAATCTGGAATCTCGAATCCGAAATGGGTTGGGCGCGGCTAGTCTAGAATCGGAAATCTACAATCCGGAATGCTGGTGAGGATGGCAGGGGAGACGCCGCCCGCGCGGCGGCCCGGCAGGGGTCAGTTGTGTGCCTCTGGATTTCCCCCGGACCTATGGTTTCCCGGCCGTTTGGTCGCCGAAGATGCGGTAGATGGAAAGCGTGGTGCCGCCGTCGGTGCCACGTTTGACAGTGACTACCACGGTCTGTTTTCCGTCAGGGCTCGTGCGTCCTATGGACGAACCGGCCTGGGCTTTGACCGGGTAGTCTTTCCAGCCGGCCAGCAGGCTTTCATAGTGGGCGATGACGGCAGACACTGAATCAGTTGTCTTGAGAACGTTCAGTGACGTGCCCACGCCGTCTTTGTCCCGGTCCATGTCACCCAGTGCCTGCGCGCCGGGGTAGCGGAGGAAATCTGGCAGGCTGGATTGGCTGGACGACGACGCGCCCCGCCCCGAGTTGCCGTCCCCGCACCCGCTCGTGATCGTGAGGGCAGCGCCCAGGAGAACACAGATTGTCAGCAGACGGGCTCTAAACATGAGAAACCTCCTCTGAAGGAATGGTCCTGCCCGGTGTGGGAATCCGAGACATTCGTGGCATCTTGCTTGTCTCAACTTGCCGAGGCCTCTAGCAGCCAGCCGGTAGCCGTCGGCCGACAGCGGGTAGCTCATCTCGGCTGAATTCTAGGACTCCAGGGCGGGGATGTCAAATCGGCGGGCGGAATTGGGGCGTGGCCCGAGGCGCCGGAGTTCCTATTCGACCAGGAGGACCTTTCGGGGCGCGGCCGCGGCCGCGGCTCGAACGAAGTAGATGCCGGGCTTCGGGTCCACGACTCGTCTCCCCATGGCGTCGAATACTGTGGTGCCGGGCGACAGCCTCCGGACAATAGCCGCGCTCGGCCGCGAGGCGGCGGGCTGCGGTTGTCCTTCGGCGATTGCGGCGGGGTTGTTGGTCGAGAACCAGAGGCCTCCGCGACCATCTATCCACACGAGGTAGACGTGTCCGGTTGCGTCGGCGGCAATGTCGGGATACTGCTTGTCCGTACTGTCATCGTCAACCTGCTCCCTTGCGCTCCACGACGCGCCGTAGTCGCTGGAGGCAGCGTAGTAGACGTGGTGATAGCCGTAGATCGGACTGATCATCAGCGCCGTGTGGACGCGGGCATCGGCCGAGATTGCGAGGTCGCCGCAGTAGTAGGAGATGTAATCGGTGTCGAGGTCGGTTACGGGCGTGCAGGGACCCCAGCTGTCATTTGCCGTCCAGAGCGTCCTCGACTCCGTGAAGATCAGGACGCCCGAGGTCTGCGTCGACCCGGAGTAGTCGCAGATGACATGATTGTCGTCGGCCACGACGTGGGGGGAGGAGCAGTACTTGTCGAATGTATCAAGCTGCACGCCCGCGTCGAACGACTGGCCTCCATCGGTGGAGCGGTACAGGAACGAGTGCTTGCTGATGAGACCGGGCCTGACCTCGTAGGGCTCGGTCCCGGTGACGAAGTAGTGGTTCGTAACCGGTTGCACAAAGACGTCGTTTCCCCCGCAGTCGTAGGGCATCACCTCGTCATGCACGCACACGCTCGGGCTCCACGTTGCTCCGTGGTCGGTCGACACCGACGAGCGAACACGATACTCAGCGGAGCGGTCGTCGCACCAGACGCACACGAGATTCCCGGCGCTGTCGAAGGCGACGCGTGCCCCGTCGGCCCGACCGGTCTTGCAGTCGTCTACGCGGCTGGCAGGAGACCAGGTCGCGCCGTCATCGGTCGTGCGCACGCAGTTGACGTGTGCGGAGTCACTGTAGAAGACGTACACGGATCCCTCCGCGTCCGCCGCTACTTCCGGCGCTACGCCCTGGCCGACTATCCGGTCCTCCGCCAGCCACGTAGCTCCCGCATCCGAGGACATCTGGAACCCGATGTACGCGGCGTCACGCTCGAACGCAACGTAGACTGGCTGCGACTGGCCGCGAGCGGGGCCGGCAGCGATGGCCGGGTCGATGGCCATGCTTGCGTGGTCAATGCGGGCGTTCGGCGCAAACCAGGCGAGAGCGACGGCGGACAGCGTGAGGAGCGACAGTGCTACCACCGCGGCCCATGGTCTCGGCAGCCGCGGGCGGCCACGCTGTCTGATCGGCAACAGCCTCTTCATAACCTCATCCTTTCTCGACGATGTTCGACCGACCTGAACCGCCAGACGGAACGGAGAGAACCCGGCAATCCGGGTGCGGTCAGGACAGGACGGCTATTGTCGCTTGGGCGTTACTCCGTTTGGCTGAGTCGGCGTCCTGGCACGCTGTTTCGGATACGGCCATCG
>CAZVCQ010000269.1:0-4802 GCA_964626085.1 uncultured bacterium | reverse complement strand
GTTTCATGCTACACCCATCACTACAGGTGTCCATCGAACCGGGGGCACCCCACTGCGCCACAAGGTAGCTGAACGTGTCGAGTCGGGGTCCAGGCTGGAACGTCCGACCGCCGTCGGTCGAACGGTACAGGTACGCGGCTATCTCAACGGGCAGTGGTGACGTGTGGCGGCGGTTCACTGCGGTCACGAGGTACTGATTCGTGCCCGGTTGAACAAATACATCTACGTCGGCGAAGCCGTAGAAACCGCTCGTTGTGTCATTGCATACCGGGACGCTGGCGCCCCACGTTGTTCCCCGGTCGGTTGATATCGACGACAAGATGTTCGGTCTCCCGTCGCGTGTACCAAGCCACGCACAAAAGAGATTGCCGCTAGAGTCGATGGCGACACGCGTCCATTGAACTAGGATGTCAGTCTCGCTGTCGTCGACCTGCACTGGCTCGCACCAAGTGGCCCCACCGTCGGTTGAGCGAACGCAGTAGTAATGACCCACACTGCCGCCGGTATGGCGTCCGGTATAGATGATGTAGATGTTGCCGTCGGCGTCGGTCGTCACGTCAGGGTAAAGGTTGATGTGCCCGATATGGCGGACAAGCTTGTCCTCGGCGAGCCAAGTCGCGCCCCCGTCCGTGGACTTCTGGAACATCAAGTTCGCGTCCGAGGGTATAAATCCGACCATCGTATCTCTCTCGTAGACAACGTAGATGGGCTGATGAGACGGCACGCCCGGGCCAAGGGCAATTGCGGGACAGAGCATCCCGTGGTGGGGCCACTCCTGGTGGACGCGCACGTTGGGCGAAAACCAGGGCGCAGCGACTAGGCAGAGCAGGACGAAAAGACTGGAAGTCATCAGTTGCTCCTCATCAGAGTTTCAGCATCGGAGGGGCGGAAGAAACCCGCCCCTCCGCATGACTGTGTTATCTGACCACTGCTTTCAGCCTAGCTTGCTCTCTGCCCATGTCAAGTAGAATGAAGTAGGCGCCGGCACTCAACTTGCTTCCTCTGCAATTCCGGCTCCAATTCAACCGGTGCGTGCCGGGTTGCTGTGAACCGGCGTCTGGCAAACTGATGTGGACGTTACTTCTCATCATATCTCCTTGTTAGTTGTTAGAAGTGTTTCCTGACAGGTGGGCCGGCCAGATGCATAAGACAATTCGGCCTGGCAAGGACGTTCGTCGTCCGCCCAGACCCGCCGCACGTCTCTTGTCAGCGCGACAATCCCGAACGCATCACCTCGATACTCTATGCAGGTGTAGCCGTGGCCACCCGGTCGCTCGACCACGATATCTAGCTGAACGTCTCTTGGGCTCACGCGGCGAGAGTCAGACGCGAGTACCGAGGAGACCATTCCGAGTGCAATCGCCACTCGCCATGCTGAGCCGTCCGATAGGGCGCTTCCGAAGAAAACCGCAAGCGGGATGTCCGCGCGGACTCTGTTCGTATCTGGTTGGGACACGATGCACTCGTTTTGGACACGGTCCAGAGTTCCAGGTGAATTCCGGTCATGTCCCGCGCTTCCGGTCATGTCCTGCGCGTCGGGGCCTTCATCTCCCAGTCCGACGTCCTGCCAGGCCGAACGCACATACGGCGTGGCCGCATGAAAGCAGAACTCGCCGGCATGGACCGCGGTGGAGAAGTTACCGGGAAGGAGAGCCAATTTGACCGGGACCCGGCAGCCAAGCTCGCGAGATCTGGCGGCTAGATCGATGAAGTCTCTGGCCTGCACTGACATCATGCGTACGCGTATACATGAAGTGTGCCGGTGACGGACAGGCAGCGTAAGCTACTGCGAATCAGACAGATGAGTCATTTCTGGCGTTTGGGAGAAACTGCGGCTTCTGCCATTTATGGCAGTAGCGAAGACGACCGAAGACGAATGTAAGTTAGCTCACGTCAACGAATTGCGACTGGAGTGCCATGAATGCCGGTCTTCTGCCGTTTGTGGCAGTGATTCATGGCGGATGAGTTGCCTTGTCGGCTGGCTGGCTTGAGAGTCGGGGTTATTCCCCGAGGTCGTCAGTCGGAGTCGCGGCTGATACGGTGTTTCCGGAGCAGTCGATAGAAGTGCCTCTCGCTGAAACCGGTGAGCCGGATGGCTTCAGCAGTGTTCCCCTTAGACTGCCTCAAGGCCTCAATCAGCATGGCCCGTTCAGATTCGTCCGTCTTGTCACGGAATCTGCCACGCAGGCTCTCTGGCGAGTTCGCGGCGGTGCCGGTCCGCCTGAGCTCAGGTGGGAGGTCAGCAATCTGCAGCTCGTCGCCGCTTGCGAGGATGACCGCCCGCTCGACGACGTGCTGGAGTTGGCGGATGTTGCCCGGCCACGAGAACTCGACAAACAAAGCCAGGACATCTTCGTTCGCGCCGTGGACCGGCCGACTGTATTCCTGAGCTGCGCGGGCGATGAAGTACTTCGTTAGCGGCTGAATGTCCTCTTGCCGGCAACGAAGCGGCGGCAGGATGAGCTGGACCGTATTGAGCCGGTAGAGCAGGTCCCGCCGGAACAAGCCCTGCCGTTCGCGCTGGTCCAGGTCCATATTCGTCGCAGCGACTATCCGTGCGCCGGCCGGCCTCTCAGCGGACCCGCCCACTCGCGTGACTGTCTTCTCTTCGATAACCCGCAGCAGCTTTGCCTGAAGGGCTGGACTCATGTCTCCGATTTCGTCAAGGAAGATGGTCCCTTTCCCCGCCTGCTCGAACTTGCCCGGCCGGGCCGCGACTCCGGTGGCCGCGCCCTGCTCGACGCCGAAGAACTCGGCCTCGAGGAGGCTTTCCGGCACTGCCGCGCAGTTGACTGTGACAAAGGGATGGTCGGCACGAGGGCCGGATTCGTGCAGGGCTCGCGCAATTAGTTCCTTGCCTGAGCCGCTCTCGCCGCGAATCAGAACCGGAACGGCAGGCGCGGCTGTGCGGGCCACAAGACGAAGAACATCGAGCACCTCTTGATTGCGACCGACAACGCCCCGGAACCGCAGTCCCGGAATATGGAGTGTGATGTCGGCCTCGATCGCTCTGATTTCTCCCAGTTTCACCAGCGCGGGCGCCAGCGTGCGGGACACGATCTCGAGCACCTCGGACTTAACGCGCGCAGCCTGAGGAGCGCTTCGCTGCAACCAGACTAGACCGACCTCGCGGCCTTCTCGTCTGACCGGCAGTATCAGAGCAAAATCGGTCTGCAAAGGGGCCGCCTCGCTGGTCAGCTCGGGCAGTTTCGGCCTACCCAGGAGAGCGGCCGGTTTGCCGTTAACCAGCATCGCGCCCTGCTCGAACCGCAGGTTATCGCACAGCATCGAGAGAGCCTGCTCGATGAACTGCTCGGGCATCAGTCCGAGTGCGGTGATGCTCAACAACCCTTCAAGCAGGGCTGCGTTGCGGTCTGTGCTCATCTCAAGCCGGTAGAGCAGCATGGTGGCCTCTTCGGCCTCGGCTACGACAGCGAGTCGACGGAACGTCTGGGCCGCGGCCTGCAGCTTGGGTCGGGCCTCTTCTGGCCGATGGACCTTGAGTAGCAAACTGCCGCGCTGAAGACGGGTGAGCGCTAGTTCGTAGGTGTCACCGAGCGGTTCAAGCATGGTCTCGGACTTGCCGAAAAGCTCCAAGGCGTGGGCCGAGTCGTCGCGGGCTGCGGACAGAAGCGCCTGAACCCGCACCGCCTCGCCCTGCTCTCTTGTCAGATTCAGGTCGGTCGCGTGCCGCATCGACTCAGCCAGCAAGTCGTCGGCCGCATCGAGCCATCCCCGGGCCAGCGCGACCTCGGCCCGGAGATAGCAGATAGTGGCAAGCCCGCGACGGTCTTTCGCCGAATCGTACAGCTGGGCAGCTTCGTTCAGGAGATCCTCTGCGTGGGCAAGGTCTCCTTTGCGGAAATGGGTCCAACCCAGATTAGTGAGAGCTCCCCTATATGCGCCACCGAACCGCCGGTTCAGCCGTTCCGCTTCGACCACGGCGCGGAACATGAACGCGGCGTCATCATACTCAGACCGCTTGCGTGACAGCTCACCGAGCATCATCCGAGCCCCGGCAATTGGGTCGTAGAACCCGTGCTCTTCGCAGAGCGCGATTGACCGATAGTAGTTCTCGGTCGCCTCGGTCCAGCGGCCCATCGCGGCGAGGGTCCAGCCAATGTTGTACAGACTTGTGGCCCGACCATGCGCGTCTCCGGCCTTGGTGTTTGCCTCCAGGACTTGCCGGTAGCGCTCAAGCGCTTTTCCCAGATCGCCCCGCAGAGCATGAACGCACGCGAGCTGATTCAGCGCCGACCGCTCGCCCGGCCCGAATCCGCTCTGCCGGGATATCTCCAGGAACTGTTCAAAACACTCAAGCGCGGACAAGTAATCGCCGCGCTCCGAGTGCATTGTCCCGACAAGATTTAGTCCGCGTGCACGAATACGGCCGTCGCCGGTTGCGTCCGCGACCCTGAATACTGTCTCGGCATAGCGTGCTGCTTCGTCGTGGTCGCCGGAGCGGCGCGACAACTCGCCCAGCATGTACGCGGCCCGGCCTTTGTCACTGAGACGGCCGGCGGCGTCGGCTTCGGCCACAACCTGTTCCAGCAGCGGCCCGACCGTAGCCGGGTCCTTCAGCCAGACCTCTTCGGCCAGTGCCATCGTAGCCTCGACTCGCTCGGCCGGAGTCGCAGCCGAATCCACGCGTTCGCGCAGTTGCTGCAGCTTGTCAGGTGTAGTCGCGCCGTTCATTGAGGAGGAACTGAGCATAATACCGACCTCTGCCAAGTCAAGCGCACGCCCGTTCCCGAATCCCGATATAGGATCGTAGATTCGACGCGAAAGCGGTCTTGACGCGA
>CAZVCQ010000268.1:0-4827 GCA_964626085.1 uncultured bacterium | reverse complement strand
TTCATCGCGTTCGACAGGTAGTTGGCCCAGACCTCCTCCAGCCACGGCCCGTAGCTGAGTGCAGCCGGCCACTGCCCGGGCATGGCGATCTCCGGCCCATACTCCGCCGTCATGTGCGACAGGCGCTGGACCGCGCCGGCCACGACCGCGATCATCTCGACCGGTTGCTTCTCGACCTCGGCCTCGCGCACCTCGGCCAGCAGCAGAAGTTCGTCGATGATGCTGCTCATCTTCCTGGCGCTCTGGCCGATTGCCTGCAGCGACTCGGAAACGTCCCTGTCACTCAAACGGACGTGTGCGGCGGTCAGCGGCCCGGTGAACCCGAGCACCGCGCAGAGCGGGTTCTTGAGGTCGTGCGCCACCACATGCGCGAAATCGGCGAGATCCTGGTTCGCCGCCTCGACCTGCCGCAGCAACTGCGCCTGCCGCTGCTCGGCTTCGCGCCGGGCCGTGATGTCGCGCAGCACCCAGACGCTTCCTACCGTCTCGCCGGCCTTATCCCGCATCAGCCGGCTCGAGACGCTGACCGGTATGATGCGGCCGTTCCGGTCGCGACACTCAAGCTCCAGCGCCGTGAGCGCGACCCCTTCGCCGACGCGGACGAGCGCCTGTCGGAACTGCACGGGGTCGGCGAAGAACCGCTCGGCCTCCTGTCCGCGCAGTTCCCCTGCATCGCGGCCGAGTAGGTCGGATGCGCCCTGGTTCGCAATCACGACGCTGCCTTCCGGCGTCAGGAGGAGCAACGCATCGGCCATGGTCGCGATGATCTCGCGTGCAGCGCCCTGCGCAGTGACCGACATCAGGCCGTAACGAGTGACTGCGAAGTAGAGCCCGCCGGCCCAGATGAGGCACAACGCGCCCGCGAGGTTGGGGAGTCCGAAGTACCTGAACTGGGGCAATACTACGTCGGTAACCGTGCCCAAGACAAGCGTGATGACCCCGGTGCTCAGAATCAGGCCCGCCTGCTTCCGCTCGCGGTAGGTCCTGGCCGACCGCCACAGCCTGAATATCAGGAACAAAGCTGCCAGGGTATACAGTGTGTAGTACGCATAGTAGGAAGGAACCCAGGGGGTATTTGACCAGATAGTCTGCCACCCATAGCCGGTCAGTACGTAGTCGCCAGTCAGTGCATGGTGACCGGTCAGATTGCCGGCTATTTGGACGTAGATGAACGCCGCAGGTGGCACCGCGAGTGCCAGCCGGACCAGCCACGACCGCAGCAGCTTGAGCCGGCGCGTCAGAACCAGGGCGAAGACGAGATGAATGCTCGCGAACCCGACCCAGCCCACCGAACCGATGTAGCCGAACACCCAGGCCAGGCTCTTGGGCGCGGACGGCATGCCGTGGACGATGTCTTCGACGCTCCAGAACGCCAGTGCGATCAGCACGGCGGCGCAGGACCAGTTAAGCGGGGTGCGCGGCGTACGACGGAGCACTCGCACGGCCAGCGACAGGTATGCGGCCAGCGCCAGGGCGTAGACGAGCGTCACCGCGGTCATGGCCCGTGACTCTCCTTCACCGGCCCGACGGCTTCGGCAGTGTGAAACCGAATCTGCTGCCCTTGCCCGGCTCGCTTTCGACCCAGGCCTCGCCGCCGATCTTCTCCATGATCCGCCGCACGATGGAAAGCCCCAATCCCTGCCCGGTGGCGCGGGCCTGGTGCAGCCGGGTGAAGGGCATGAACAGCCGCGACTGCTGTTCCGGCGTCAGCCCGGGCCCGTTGTCCGTGACCCAGAACCGGACCTTGTCGTCCGTCGTGTCGGTGCCCAGCTCCAGTCGCGGCGGACGGCCGCCATACTTCATCGCGTTCGACAGGTAGTTGGCCCAGACCTCCTCCAGCCACGGCCCGTAGCCGAGTGCAGCCGGCCACTCCCCGGGCATAGCGAGCTCCGGCCCGTACTCCGCGGTCATGTGCGACAGGCGCTGCACCGCACCGGATACAACCGCGGCCATCTCGACCGGTCGCCGCTCGACTTCAGCCTTGCGTACGCCGGCCAGGAGCAACAACTCCTCGATGATACTGTGCATCTTCCTCGCGCTCTGGTCGATTGCCTCCAGCGACTCCCGGACGTCCTTCTGACTCAGCTCCACGCCTTTGGCCGTCAACAACTCGGCAAACCCAAGCACGGCGGACAGCGGGTTCTTCAGATCGTGGGCTACGGTGTGGGAGAAGGCGTCGAGTTCGGATATCAACCGCTCGCGCTCCTCCTCCAACTGCTTCCGCTCGGTCACGTCCTCCTTCACCGCGACAAAGTGGGTGACGTTGCCGTCCCGGTCGCGGACCGGCGATATCGAGGAAAACTCCCAGAACAGCTCACCGTTCTTCTTCCGGTTGTGGAACTCGCCGCGCCACTCGCGGCCGGCGAGGATGGTCGTCCAGAGTTGCTCATAGAACTCGCGCGACTGCTTGCCCGACTTCAGCACGCGCGGGTTCTTGCCCACCACCTCATCGGAGGTGTAGCCGGTCAGGCTCGTGAATTTCGGGTTAACATACTCGATGTGGCCTTCGGTATCGGTGATGACGACCGTGGCCGGGCTCTGCTCTACCGCGCGCGTGAGCTTGCGCACCTGCTCCTCGGCCTTATGCCGGCGGATGGCGTTCTCCACCGTGACCGGCAGCTTCCTCAGGTACGTCCGTTCGTGGTCCTTGACCAGGTAATCGTCCGCGCCGCCCTTCATCGCCCGGACCGCAACCTCCTCGTCGCCTGCCCCGGTCGTAAACACGAGCGGGATCCCGCGTGCCAGCTCCATCACGTCGAAGGCGGTGCCGTCGCCCAGCGCGTAGTCGGTGATGACCGCGTCGTACTGGTTCCGGGCCAGGAGGCCGCGCGCCTCGGCCACCGAGCCGGCCACATCGTATTCGTACGGCGACCCCAGTTCACGTACCGCCCGCTTGAACGCGAGCTGGTCGATGACGTCATCCTCAACCAGCAACACCCGGTAGCGCACGCTGGCCTTGGTCACCTCGTCCTGCCTTGCTTCCCCTTCCCCCTTCATCGCTCCTCCTTCATCCCTTCCTCTCACCCTTCACGCTCCCTCCTTCATCTTCTGCCTTGCCGGTCGCCGCCGACTTCGGCAGCGTGAAGTAGAACGTGCTGCCCTCACCGACCTTGGACTCAATCCAGACTCTGCCGCCGTACATCTCGACCGCCTTCTTGACGACCGCGAGGCCGACGCCGGTGCTGTCGGCCCGGTCCCGGGGCTTCAAGGTCTCGAAAAGCTGGAAGACCCGCTGCCGGTCCTTCTCCTCGATCCCGGGCCCGTTGTCCCTGACGTGGAACTTCCAGAACGCGTCCTCCTCGACGCAGCCGACGCGAACCAGACCCTCCGACTTATCCATGTACTTGATGGCGTTCGAAAGCAGGTTCTGGAACACCTGAGCGATGCGCGTCCGCTCGATGACGACCTTGGGCAGCGGAGTTTCCACCGCCACCCGGATGTGAGATGGCGGCGACAGCATTTCAATTACCTCCGACGCCAACTCGGCGGCGTCGACCTCGACCAACTCCTCGCGAATCCGGCCCGCCCGTGAGTACTGAAGGATGCCGTCAATCAGGTCGTGCATCCGCTTCACCCGGCCGAGCAGCAGGTTGAGCTGTTCCCGGCCTTCGTCGTCGAATTTGTCTTTGTAGTCGGCGGCGAGCCACCTCGCCAGGGAGTCGATCGCCCGCAACGGCGCCTTCAGGTCATGCGAAACCACGTGGGCGAAGTCGGCCAGCTCCTGGTTAGCCGCCTCGACCTGCTTCAGCAACTGCGCCTGCCTTTCCTCGGCCCGCTTCCGGGCGGTGAGCGCGTCCTGCAGGTCCTCGGCGAACTCGAGGTACGTCCGG
The DNA here is from genome assembly GCA_964626085.1 of uncultured bacterium. Classification (GTDB taxonomy): domain Bacteria; phylum Hydrothermota; class Tepidihabitantia; order Tepidihabitantales; family Tepidihabitantaceae; genus UBA2258. The sequence continues at coordinate 997 of CAZVCQ010000268.1, read as the reverse complement.
CTCGGTCCTCTCAGCTCCCGGTAAAGCCGGGCGTTGGAGATCGCGAGCCCGCTTGCCCGGGCGACGACCAGCGCCATGTCCAGGTGATGGTCCTTGTACTCGGAGAACGATATCCCTTCGGCCTCCAGCACGCCGAGGGTCTTGGTCCGGTGCCGCAGGCTCAGCCGTAGCCCGGCCCCGCTCTCGGTCCAGGCGTAGGACTGGTTGAACGACGAAAGCCGCTGTTTCACTTCCTCGGACTCGCCGAACGCCGCCGGCCGCGACCAGACCTTCTGCGGCTTGCCGTCCTCCAGCGCCACGAAGACCATCGTCGCCGGTGCCAGCATCGCCGCGAAAAGGTCGAATACCTTCTCGACCACTTTTTCCTCGGCCAGGGTTTCGGCCAGCCCGCTCACCATCTCCTGCACCATGTTCGAGTCGGTCAGTCGCCGGTAGGCGCTTGCCAGTATCAAGTTCAGCCGCGTTCGCTGAAACTCCAGCCGCCACTCCAGCACCGCCTTCTCTATCAGGAACCCGAGCCGCTCGCGCCCGGCCTCGGACAGCGCCCCGGACAGGCCCTCGCAGCACCGCACAACGGAGGCCTGCCGGCCGGCGATGGTTGTGGAAGCCGAGTCGGGGAGACACGCGCCGCCGGCGAGCACGCGGAACTGCTGACAGTCGCTGCCGCTGGTCGCGGCCGCCTCTATCTCCTGCCAGCCTTCGGGTTTCTTGAGACAGTCGCCGGGGTATTGAATCAGGCGGACATCATCGAATCGTTCGGCCTCAATCAGTTCGACTGCGGCCGGGTGGAGCCGCTCGCACACCAGCACGCCGAGCTTCTCCAGACCAGGCATCAGAGTTCCTCAACCGCGAGCTGCGTTCGTCCAGACACGTCCACCTCGATTGAAGCCTACAATGCGGAAGGCAGAGCGTCAAGAAGACGCGGGTGAAGAGGACAAGGCTCCTAGGAGTCCGGCCGAAAAGTCTTGACAAGCGTCCTGTTCTATGTTAGTCTTGG
>CAZVCQ010000267.1:0-4829 GCA_964626085.1 uncultured bacterium | reverse complement strand
CTGACCGCTGGGACGAACTCTGTTCAGTCTTCTCGCCCGAGGCCATCCGCAAAGGAAAAGTGGAAAGTGAAGAAGGGGAAATGTCGAAGTCCGGTCATTCGTCATTTCTACTTTCCACTTTCCCCTTCACCGACGATGCCTTCCTTGCCGAAATCGAGGGCTGGCGCGACTCGCTCGCCCGCAACAGCCTTGCGGCAGGCTAAGGCTAAGGTTAAGGCTAAGAGGGAGACCCAATGACCTCTTCTTCCCGTCCTATCTCAACCTCAACCTTAACCTCTGCCTGTGCGTGGCCGCACGCAGACCGGGCCATCTTCCTGCGCATCTGCGAAGACCGGGGCATCGAAGACTACGGCACCCTGCAGAACCTCATCGGCAAGCCCGGCGTCTATCGCCGGCTGATGGAGCGGTTCGAGGACGCGGACAAGCGCTACAACTCCGGCCTGTTCGACTTCCGCAAAGACACCGTCACCCCGTCCCTGAAGATTGACGACAAGCTCCTCTCCGACATCCTCTCTGAGCGTAGCCTGCCAGTTCTACTGGCAGCACTCTACCCGCCCAAATCGCCCTACGAGTTCTCGGTCATCGGTATCGAAATCCTCGGCGAGGTCTACGAGCAGTTTCTCGGCAAAGTCATCCGGCTGTCGCCCGGACTCTGCCGCAAGCACCATCAGCGCCTTGACACCTACTCGCGATTCACCTATTCTACTTAGTAGTGAAAACCGGAACTCTTTTTCCGACGGAGCCGCGCGGCGCGCGGCGCGCGTCCCCCACAGGCGGCTCGACCGAACGCTTGCGGCGGCTCGACGTCCATGGAGATGTGCGGAAGACGCTGGCACCGCTCTGTCGGCTCAAGTACGGCGAGATCTGGCAGGATCAGATAGCGGGGCACAAAGTCGGTGTTCTCGATGCCACCAAGGCCGATGATATACGGTTGCTGTTCGGCGACGAGCGGGCGCGCCTTGTGGTCAACGACCCGCCTTACAACATTATCGTTGGCGGCATGAATACGTCTCGTCTGTCCAAGGTCGATCTCAACGACTACTTGCACTTTTCTGAGAGTTGGGTCAGGAACGCGTGCGCGATAATGAGCAGCGACTCGCACCTCTATGTGTGGATGGGCGCCGACTACCGGGACGGTTTCCAGCCCCTGCCCGACTTCATGTTGCTGATGCGTCGCTTCACAGCCCTTGAGCCGAGGAACGTCATTACCTTACGAAACCAGCGGGGATACGGGACGCAACGCAATTGGATGTGGGTGCGCCAGGAGCTTCTCTACTACACGCTGGGCGACCCGGGGTTCAACGTTGAAGCCGAATACACGGACATCCCGAGGATCCTTCGCGGGTACTACAAGACGGTCAACGGCAAGGTTACCGAAAACGGCGAGCGCTGCAGGTCGCAGTTCATCCGGGCGGGCAACGTCTGGGTGGACATCCAGCAAGTGTTCTACCGCCTTGAAGAAAACGTCCCCGGATGCTATGCGCAGAAACCGCTGAAAGCGACTGAGCGAATCATGCAGGCGAGTACCACTCCTGGCGAGCCGGTTGCGGATTTCTTCGCCCATTCCGGGACCACATTGATTGCCGGAGAGCGCCAAGGCCGCCGGGTCTACACGATGGACATAGATCCGGTCTTTGCCGAGATTACGATCCGGCGCTTGGAGCACTATCGCGCGACCGGCAAGACCGGCTGGCAATGGCGCAGTCCGTTCCCGGAAATCGAGACGCAAGGAGTCGCTGTAAGATGGACCTGAGTCGGTTGAAGGCCGAGCTCGAATCACTGGCGGAGTCCTTGGGCAAAGAACAGAAGCGCGTCCTGTCGGCTCGACTCACGGGGTTGGCCTCGGTTTTTCCTTTCAGCGAGTATGAATACATGCTGATGTTCTTGCTCGACAGGAAGGTGGTCGACTTCGAGCAGTACGAGAAGCTGCGGTCTGACTACGTCGCCACCAATCGCTTCCTTGAGCTCTTCGGCCTTGCGCCCCGGATATTCGGCGAAATCTGGGCGCACGGCCACCTCCAGGACATCGATTCGCGATTCCGGAAACCGGACAAGTCGTTGGACCCGACTTACGGCGGGGAGTACGATCTGTGGCTCGAGGGCGTCAAGGTCGAGATCAAAGCAGCCCGAGCGATCAACACACAGAAACGCGGGAGCCTGTCCTCAAAGGCTCTGTCGGTGGGTTCCTCGGAGCCGTTCTGGATGAACTTCCAGCAGATCAAGCCCGACGCAGCGCAAGTCTTCATCTTCATTGGCGTCTGGGTTGATAGTATTGTCTACTGGGTGCTTTCGCGCGGAGAGATCAGGAAGAACCAGTATCTCAGTCACCAGCATCGTGGTGGAATCGAGTATCAGATTGGCATTACGGACAGGAATATCGGCCAGTTCGACGAGTTCCGCGTTGACCCAACTCGGCTTGCGCAGACAGTCCTCGCCAAGGCCTCGCGCAACGGGAAGTGAACGTCTATACCCGGCGCCGGAGGTGAATCGAGCCGGGCACCGACGAATAGTCGGCACCGGATTCATAGTCGGTCCGCGCTGCGCACCAATCTGCGTGCTGTGTACTCCTCCGGAGCCAGATGCTGAAATCGCACAAGCCGTTGCCCAAGGCCAAGACGCCGCACGAGGTCGAGGCACTTCAACGACAGATAGCGGCGACTGACCGGCACGTAGACACCTTAGTCCACGAACTCTATGGACTGACGGAAGAAGAGATCAGGACTGTGGAAGGTACAGCGGCCTCAGAACATGAGTGAGCCAAGCCGCCCATCCTCGCCGAACGTCCCTGCCATCGACCTGGGTTCCGAACTGCGCCACTATCGACTGATGAGCGAAGCGGCAATAAGGGCCTTCGAACCGATGCGACAAGCTATGCTGACTGCGCCAGGCATTGCCTCCGCGGACTTGGCGGCCACGTGCCTCCGGAGTGCCGCTGACGTCGCGAGATTCCAAAGCACGATGTCTCAACTCGACCGCATTGCCCTCTCCTTGGGTGCAGCTGGTATCGATAAGGCGTTGGCGGATTCAGCCGCCAAGGCCATGGCGATGGTGCATCCCGACCTCGACCGTGCGGCGCGCCTTTCCGCTCAATTGGCCAGGTCAATGACGATTCCGCCCTCGCTTCTGCAGAGTCTGGAGGCAGCCAGACAGGCTGAGAGGCACATCATGACGAGCATCGACAAAGTCGCGTCGCTTGCGGAAGTCATGAAGAGCACAATGTCAGGTTTCAGCGGGAGCACGCTTCTCCGTCCGGAGTACCTCTCTGCCGCTTGGTGGGCGCCCGCCACTGACGCGCTGGCTGGCCTCGGCAAGGCATACTCAGCCATAGAGGGCCACTTGTCCGCATCGACCGTGGACACTGCACGGACCGCTGGTTTCCTTTCACCCCTCCCGACATACGAGTACTACTGTGGTATAGACCTCGCTGCGCTGCTTTCCGCTAAGCCCCAGTCCGCTGTCGCTCCCGAAACCCGACATGTGATCAGAGCCAGGCTCCGGGCAGAAGCGACCGACCCAGTTGATGCCGCGCTTGCAGAACTGGGGGGCAAGCTGGGGTCTATGTGGATTGGCGCAAAGCAAGCCAGAATGTCGAACAACCCGGACCGCGTGCGGCATTTCGCCGTTTCCCTAAGGGAACTGCTCCGAACGCTGCTCCACATTCTGGCACCTGACGACGCAGTCCGCGCTTGGAGTTCGAGTCAAACAGACCTCACACCTGACGGTCGGCCGACTCGGCGAGCTAGACTGAAGTTCATCTGCAGGTCGAGCGAAGCTGCGCCGTTGCAGGATTTCATTCAGAAGGACATAGAAACTGTACTCGCATATGAACAACTGCTTGAACGGGGTACGCATGCTCCAACGGGCGATCTACCGCCTGATGCGGCCGCAGCCATGGAGGCTCGAATGGAGTCGACGATCCGCTTCCTTGTGGCCGTGCACAAGGCGAGCAGCCGGTCATAGAAGGTGCCGGAGATACCCTAATGAAGAAATTCTTTTACATGAAGCGTAATCCCCGGAACATCAGCGGCGTTAGTTTCAAGATATGGAAGATTGAGCGGAAAGGACGGAAGGTCACCACATGGTGGGCACCGGCCGAATGCATTGGTCGCAGGGTATGCCCAGCGCGTGCCCTTCAAACCCATGTACTTCGCTTCCGCTCGGAACGTCATGCTGTCGACCACGAACAGCGGCGCGTGCAGAGCAAGCTTGCCAAAGGCTACGAACGGTGGCCACGGATTCGACCGTGGGCACGTTGGTAGGTTCAATGCCATAGGAAAGGAGTAGTCACGGGGAAATGAGGGATGCTTCTAAGCGATGTCAAGGCGCGGCACAGCGGCATTTCAGATTGCAGAACGTAGATTGCAGATTGACCCGACCGGAAGCAATTTGACATCCGTCCCCGCACTTCATACAATCGAGCCATGACCGAGCCGGGCTTCGACCGAGAGGTTCCGGGACCGACCAGCATGTCTGCAAGCCCCAGGCATTCGCTGCCGGTCGAAGCAACCCACCCGCTTTCCGAGGCGTCAGGCTGATGGGGCATCGCTCGTGGACGCCGCTGGGACGACTGGCCGACAACGCGACCGAGTTGCACGCACATCAGGTCCTCAGGTTCCTTTATGATTCTTGCTTTAGCCCAGTCGGTGGCCCGGACGCCCCGGTCACGCTCCACGAGATGTCGAGCGCCCTTCTGCTATCAATGAGCCGCGCGCGCGACGCGTGCAGGTTCCTGACCCGCAGGCACTTGGCCCTCAAAAGGGGAAGTTTGAGACAGTACTCCTACCACATCACCTCGGAGGGCGTCCTGTATGTTGAATCATCAGGAAAGC
>CAZVCQ010000266.1:0-4830 GCA_964626085.1 uncultured bacterium | reverse complement strand
GGTATCACCGACAGCACCGGCGTGTAGCTCTTCTCGTACAGCCGGCCCTCCCGCGCGCATTCGAACATCGTCTCGAATAGAAACCTCTCCCACGAGTTCAGGTACAGCCCGAGCGCCTGCAGGTTGGACTGGCGCCGGCGGTTGCCCCGTCCCAGCCGCTGCAGCAGCGACGAGACATTGAACGGCGGCCTCACCAGCACCACTGCGTCGACGTCGCCGATGTCGATTCCTAGTTCGAGCGTGGACGTGCAGCAAAGCAGTCCCGTCTTCTCCCGGTTCATCGTCGCCTCGACGCCTTCCCTTGCCTCCCGGGTCAGGCTGGCGTGATGCACCCAGACCCGATTCGTGAACGGCGGGCGGTTCAGCAGCTTCGCATATTCCTCCGCGTACGAGCGGGCGTTGAAGAAACAGAGCGCCTTCCGGCAGTCGCGCTTCCTCAGTTCCTCTACGACCCGCTCGGGCCAGCCGTCGCCCATCGGCATGAGTTCCTCGTCGATCTCGCGCCGGCCCGGCACCTGGACAACGACCGGGTCGGGGAAGTAACGCCGGCCGATATCGAGGTCGTCAATTGTGGCCGACAATGCGTGGTACCGGATGTCAGCGTCGATCAGTCGCAGGCGTTCGAGCAGCACCCGCAACTGGTCCCCGCGCGGGGTGTTGTCCAGCAGGTGAAGTTCATCGAGTATCACGGCGGACAGTTCCTTGAATATGCGCGTGTGCCGGCAGAGCAGCGAGTCGAACGACTCCGGCGTGGTAATCAGCATGAACGGCAGCCTTGACTCGTCGATTGCCGGGTGGTCCCCGGTCTTGCGGGCAAGAACTAGTTCGAGGTATTCGAGTGGCTCGCGCAGCCGACGGTAGAGGTCGTTCACCAGGGCTCGGGTCGGTGACACGTAAAGCACGGAGAATCTGTCTCGACGCTCCGGCAGCAGCCGCTCGACCACCGGCGCGACGACTGCCTCGGTCTTGCCCGACGCGGCCGGCGATATAACGACAACGTTCCGCCCTTCGAGAATCAGGGGAATCGCCCGGACCTGGACTTCAGTCAGCCGTCCGAACCGCGAGAAGAACGGAGTCCAGCTTCGCCTGAGGGCAGTGCGAATCTCGTGCTCGTCAGCCACGCCTGCCGCTTCGCCTTCAGTCCGTGTCAGTCGTTGTTCGTCCGTGCTCGCTGTGTTCCGCTGTATCAGTTCTTTGCCGCCGGCAGCACACCCTGGGCCCGGAGTCGCGTCACGTCGAGCGCCTCGATCGAGAACTTGATGAAGGCCCGCACCCCCTCGATGTTGCGGCGGGAGGCCTCGCGCAGCAGCTTCTTCTGGTCAAGGTCTGAGACCGTGAAATCCGGATACGCCCTCCGGTAGATCATCACCATCGTCGAGAAAGCATCGTACAACGCCTTGTCTTCGAGCGGCTCAAGCTCGACCCGGTGCTTGATGCGGTTCGCCAGCTTGATGTACGCATAGTCGTAGGGGCTGGGCGTGGTCGCAAAGACCAACAGCAGCGACGGATCGCGGTAGATGTACGGCACCGGCCGCACCCGGTTGTGGACCATCCGGTCGTTGATCCGCTTCAGGTCCGGGTCGTTCTGCGCGGTCCGCACCAAGCCGTCCATGAAGTTCACGCTCTTGGCAAGATACATGATGTCCCAGAGATGAGTCACTGTCTCGGCCTCATCCACGAGGAGTACCAGCCCTTTCATCCCCAGTTCCCGAGCCATCCAGCTCAGGCCGGAGAGGATGTTGCAGTAGAGGTCGGCGGCAGTCGAGAAGTCGTAGAGCGCCGGTATCCGCTGGCCACCCTTCACCCGGAAAGGGCTCTTCTGCTCGGTCGCGTACTCTTTGGTGCTCTCGCCCTCTATCCACTGCCAGAAGACCTCGCTCTGCTGCTGGCCGGCGTCAATCCTGCGGAGCTTTGCCAGCACCGGCCCGAGGAACACGTGGTCCTTCATGTCCAGGGAGGTGCCGCTCCGCAGCAGGTCGCGGAACCCGTGCTCCGTCGCGTCCTTGATGTAGCGCAGATTGTGCACTATTTCCCGGTACACGCGTTTTGGCCGGTGAGGGCTCACCTCGGCCGGGTCGAACTGGACCAGGCTCGTAGCCATCCCCGAAGCCAATGCCCGGTGATGGACGTACTCCAGCAGGTGAGTCTTGCCCGCGCCGTATTCGCCCTCAACCATGAATACGTCGCCTTGGCCGCGACCAAGGTTCGCCAGCGCTCCATCCAGCACCGCAATTGGCTCTTCCCGGCCGAAGGTGAACGATTCGACGTCCTGGTGCGGTACAATTCCGAGCCGGAAAGCCTCAATCATCCGGCGCGCCTGGATCTTGTCGATTTCGACAAACGCGGGTTGCGCCTCGCCCGGTACGATGTCGCCGACATTCGAGAGCAGCCGAACCCGTTGCGTCGGGAGCCAAAGCCGCAGCCCGCTCTGGAACTGGACCAATAGCTCGGTCCCGTGCCAACGGCTGTCCAGAATCTCCCCGTCGCCGAACACCGGGTGCGACACCAGACGACGGCGCCGCTCGCGCGCCGTCTCAACTACATTCGTGCTGCTGATCTCAGCCTTCTGAATCCTGACCTCTGGCTTCCGAGTTCAGCCGCGCCTAGAACTCTTCCTTCTCTACCTGTTCCTTGTCGGTCTGCTCCAGCCGCTGGGTGGTAATCCGCAGCAACTTCTCGGCCTCCTTTCGGCCGAATTCGAGCGCCGGCGCTGCGCGGAGTTGGTGGAACGCATCGAGCACGCTGACCACAAAGAGCCGCCGGTACCCGACGTCGAACGCGAAGGCGGAAACTGCCAGGTCGGCCAGCGTACGGACAACGGCGTCGCGCTTCGCCTCGGCCAGCTTCATCTCGTAGGCCGACTCGAACAGGTCGGCCAGTCGGGCGCCCAGCCGTTTCAGGAATTCGGCCGGTTCAATCCCCAGTTCCTCGAGGTTGATGCGCACCCCGACCGGGTTGGTTTCGTTGAAGGCCGTCCGCAGCCGCTGCTTCAGCGCCTCGTAGACTCCGCCCGAACCTTCAAGCAGCAGGTTCTCGTCCGGAACGGCGTAGAAGATCATGGCACCTGGCAACCGCGAGTTGCCGCACTCGTCCACCAATTGCCGCAGATTGTCGAGGGCGCGGCGCTTGTCGCGCGACGATGAGATTGACATGCCCCGCTCGGCCTCGTCGAACAGCAGTACCAGCCCGGTATAGCCGATGGCGTGGACCCACTGGATGAGCGAACGGAGCACACGGAACGCGGTCGCCTTGTCAATCCGCTCGGAGATCCGGTGCTGGACCCGCACGTCCTTCGCCACGTCCTCGCCCTTGAGCCATTGGATGACGTCGTTGAACCCCTCACCGTCCTCGGCCAGGAGGCTGGCAAACGCTCCCCGCACGGCGTTGCTGAAACTCGTACTCTCGGTCGTGGGCAGAGTCTCGAGGTACTTGCGCAGGCTGTCGGTGCGGTCGTGCAGCTTCCGCTGGTCGTCGTGCCACTTCCTCACCACCGACTCGATACCCTTGTCCCAGACCGCGGCTGGTGCATCGGCCGGCCGCGGGGCAATCAGGTTGGCGGCGATGCCCCGGTAGACAAGCTCCAGCTTGTCGAACGGACACTCGGTCGGATTAAGGCTCACGTAGGCGACGCAGTAGTTGTGCCGGAACGCGAGGTTCCGGACCGTGTAAAGGAAGTGAGTCTTGCCGCCGCCATAGTTGCCGGTTATCAGTTTGAAGCTCGACAGATTGTACGTCAGGATCCCGTCGAGGTACTCCTCCTCGATCACCTTCAGGTATGGCTCGAGCCCGACCGTGAAGTGCTCGATACCAAACTCGGGCGGCGTGCCGGTCGAGCCGAGCTTGTTGACTATCGCCCGGGCCAGTTGCCTGTCCATTTGCCCTTCGTCACTCACTGAAGGATATGTACGAGTAGTGCGTGCCTTCGCCCTCTTCGTTGTCCGGCACCCACAGCGCCTTTGCCTTCTCGGTCGTGGCGTCGAAGTTGGCCACGTGCAGTTTCAACTGCACATCGCCGACGGTGAAAGCGCCGGCCTGCTTCAGCCGGAACAGGTCGTAGCTGAAGCGGACGCGCGGGTACTCGACGAACTTCTCCTGCGCCGGGTTCAGCCGGAAGCTCTCCGGCTGCATCAGGAGGACGAGCTCGGACAGAAGGTCAAGCAGGAACACGCGCGTCCCCTCGTTCAATCCGCCCAGACCGCAGAATCGGCGATAGGCCGCGTGCAGCCTCGCCGCCAGCTTCGCCGGCGCAACCGACTTCTGTCGCAGCCGCTCGTCCCACTTCCTGAGCGTCGCCGCCAGCTCCGCCGGCGCGAGCTTGAGGCCGGACTTCAGTTTCTCGATCTCCGGACCCCAGAAGACGGTCGCGCTGCCTGCCTCAAAGTCGGCCCTTACGGTGAACAGGCCGACCCTCAGCAGTGGCAACTGCCCCTTCACGGTCATGTCTGAGCCTTCGAGCCCGGCCACGAGATGCCGGCCGAATCCGAACTTGAACTCGGCCCGCCCCTGTTCAATCGCGGCCGACTCGTCCTGGCACCACTCAACCAGGCGCGCCCGAACCTCGGAGTCGGGAAAGGCCTGAATCGCGCCGCTCAGTTCGGCGATAGCCCTGGCCCGCGCGTGGACATTGTTGACCGGATCGGTAAGGAGGCCGCGATAGGCGACGAGTCGCCGGGCCAGCTTCTGCGACTGGCCGCTCAGCGACTGCAGTAGCTCGACGAGCCCTACCATAGCCTTTGAGTATAAACTATGCGGGGTCCAAGTCAATCGGTCTGGCCACTCCCTAGTCCCGACATTGGGACTTGATTTACGGTGGAAAGAAGAGGCCACTCT
>CAZVCQ010000265.1:0-4844 GCA_964626085.1 uncultured bacterium | reverse complement strand
CCGCGCCCCAGCCGGTCGTCGGCATCATGCCGACCGGCTGCACCGAGATCTTCTCATCCATCTACCCGCAATCGGCCTGGCAGATACCGATGATCCACACCGCCTTTGAGACCGCGGCTTCGACCGCGTCCGGCGTCGTCGCGGCGTACAACTTCCACAAGAAGATGGGCAACATCAAGGAAGACGTGAAGTTCATCGCGTTCGGCGGCGACGGCGGCACCTACGACATCGGGTTCCAGGCCATATCGGGCGCGCTCGAACGCCGGCACAAGTTCCTCTACGTCTGCACCGACAACGAAGGCTACATGAATACCGGCATCCAGCGCAGTTCTGCCACGCCGTATGGCGCGCACACGACCACTTCGCCCGCCGGTTCGGTGATACCGGGCAAGACGATGCCGCGCAAGGATATCATGGAAATCGTGATTGCCCACAGCCCGGCGTACGCGGGGCAGACGACTGTCGCGCTGTGGAACGACCTCGTCACCAAGGTCGGCAAGGCGCTGGCCGCGGACGGCCCGTCGTTCCTGAACGTGCTCGTGCCCTGCCCGCTCGGCTGGCAGCACCCCGGCAGCCTGACCATCGAGATGTCCAAGCTCGCGGCCGACACCTGCTTCTGGCCCATCTACGAGTGGGCGGACGGCAAGTACAAGATCAGCTACGAGCCGAAGGAGAAGAAGCCGGTCGAGGCGTTCATGAAGCCGCAGGGGCGGTTCAGCCACTTGTTCAAGGACGACAAGGGCAAGGCAGTAATCGCTGAAGCCCAGCGCCAGATTGATGCGCAGTGGGCTCTGCTGCACAAGCGGCAGGAGGCGTTCGGGATGTCCTGAGCGGCATAGACCCCAGCTCAACCACAAGCATGCGGGCCGGCGAATGCCGGCCCGTCATTATTGACACCGGGGCAAATGCTGGGGAGACTGGTTCGGAGGTACGTATGAAGAGAATAGCCATCCTCTCCGCGTTCCTGCTGCTGTTGCTCGGCGGCTGACCCGGCAGTGTGAAGACTGCCGGTCGGCAGCTTTCAGCGGAGCCGCACGGTGGAATCCGGGTGGTCGCGGTTGAAACCACAAACCGCTAGCAGTGCTTCGGTTGCGGTCGGCGCGCCCCACGGCCCGGGTACTGAGCCGTTGGCCCCGGTCTAACCCTGAACTCGACACTGAGCCTGGATATCGTGCAGAGACTGAGGTCCAGGGGTCTGACATGGCGGGCGGGACTCGTCTGATGGGCTCGGGAGTGCGGAGATGTTGTCAGAACGGCAGTGCAATTGCTGTTGGGTGCAGCTGGGGTGGTCCGGATCGTCTCCGGTGACGTCTTCCTTCCCGATTGTCCGCCCCAGCTACTGAGGCTTGCGTAGGTAGCGCAGGGCGAGGCCATTCACGGCAGCTCGCTGGCATTCAGGCAGGCCCAGAGTAGTCGCTCTGAACGCCGCAGCCGACGTCCGATCCATCGTAGACGCCGCCCGAGTTGCTCCACACTCCTGGATGCGCTGTTGGCCAGTGCGGAGTCAGTCTGGTTACAGACGTATTCGGCGGGATTGAGTTCCGGTACGTAGGCAGGCAGGAACTCCGGGTGTAGTCGCGGATGGCGTCGGATCAGAGCTTTCACTCTGGCATCACGGTGGATCGAGGCGCGGTCCCAGCGAATGACAATAGAGCCGCGCAGGTGCCGGAGTAGACTCCGGAGGAGATTAAGCACCTCAAGCCCGGTGATGTCTTTGGTCTGAAGCCGCTGGTACAGGGCAATTCTCCAACGCTTGGGACCTACGGCAAGCGCACTGATGCAGGCGATGCGGCCCGGTTTGTAGCAGTAGTAGTGCAGTGGCGTATGTCCGCGCGTTGCCCAGGTGCGTTTGATGTTGGGAATGAGCAGGAAGCTCGATTAACCGAGAGGAACCAGGTGGGCACCAAGTCGTCGGGACTCTCTTCATGTGCGGCCAGCGGTAGCGACGCCAGTGCTTGATCTCGTCCTCATTGCGCTGCAGGGCCCGTTGCTCCAGCTTCTGGCAACTCCAGCCTAAGTCTATCAGAATCCGCCGGACGTGACTTGTATGGTAACGAATTCTGAAGTGCCGGCGAATGACTCGGGTGATGCGCGCCAGCGTCCACAACAGCATGGCACAAAGACCAGGATCAGAACAGGGGAAGAACGAATGACGATGAACGGCGAACGGTGTACGGTCCCTAGACGTGGGCGAGGGCGAAGATGTCGAGGGTCGCGGCAACCGCCCAGTGGAGAATCGCGCCGGGGATGAAGCTGCGGTTCCGCAGAGCGATGATACCGAGCACGATGCCGGCGACTATCGAGCCGATTGCCTCGGGACCCGGCTTGCCCACGTGCATGACGGCAAATGGGATGGTCTGAATCGCGATAGCCGCGGGCCCGCCGACCCGCCGCTCGAATCCAAACAGGAGGTAACCGCGGCAGATGAACTCCCAGGCGAACATGCCGATGGCCCTGATGCCGAGGCCGAGCAGCAGACTGCCGGTGCCGAGGCGTTCGAAGGCGAAGAAGGGATAGGCGCGCTGGAAACCGGCCTGGTGGGATGCGAGATACACCAGCGGCAGCATTACCAGGTAGAGGAGACCGATGTCGCGAAACCAGCGTCCGGGGTGTGCCAGGCTGAAGCCGACCTTTGTTGGCGGCAGTCGTAGCAGGATGAGCGACAGCAGTGGCAGCGCCAGGTAGAACGCGCTGCGCCAGAGTACTGTTGTCGCGCCGGGCCACCCGGGGCCAAGCCCGGACGGGCGTAGCCGCCAGTATTGGGGCAGGAGTACCGCCAGCGCGAAGGTCGCGGCCACGAGCAGCAGGTCGGGTCCGGCCGTGACGTTCTTGCGCGCGTCACTCCAGAGGTCGCGAAGATAGGCCATCTCTAGGAAAGGACAAAGTGCAAAGGATGAATGACAAAGTAAGAAGGCCAAAGTCCAAAGTCCCGAGCCTGCCGACCCGCGATCCGTGGTCTGCAATGGTCCATAGGTCTAAGATAGGTACGGTCAGCTCAGCGGTCAAGCCGGGCGAAGCACACCAGTGGCCGGAGTGGCAATTCACCACCAAGACACCCAGGCACAAAGGTCGATGAACGTAGATGCCCCGCAGACTTGGCAATCTCCGCGGTTGCCCTTCTAGACTGCGGGACGGTTTGACATGACGGGCCCTTGGCATAAGCTTGCAGTCATGCGTATGCGCTGGACTGCGGCGATCGTCTCCCTGCTGGTTCTGGCCGGTTGTTCTAAGAATCACCGGCCGTTGGTCCCGTCGCTGATTGTCCCGGACATCGCCCAGCGCGGCGATTCAGTCCGGGCCCGGGTATTCTCGTACGACAAGGATTCCGATTCGCTCTACTTCTTCGTCGAGTGGGGCGACGGAACCGAATCCGGCTGGGTCGGCCCGGTCCCGTCCGCGTCTGACTACGACGTCTACCACGCATACGGAGATACGGGGATCTTCGCTGTTCTCGTCAAGGCAAAGGACGAGACTCACGAAACGGAGTGGTCCGATACGTCTTTCATCCACGTCGGCGAGTATGGGCCATTCAAGCCTCACCGGCCGTCCGGACCCGAGACGGTCTCGGTTGGCGATTCGGCCAACTACGTCACCGCCGCCGGCCATCCGCTTGATCGGAGGGTCGCCATTCAGTTCGACTGGGGAGACACGCTCGGAGACTGGGGGGAGTACATCAAACCGAATGTGTTCTTCAGTGCCCGACATGCCTTCTCGCGCGCCGGGACTATGCTCGTACGCGCGCGGGCCCGGGACACGCTTGCTCACATTTCGGACTGGTCCAAACCGGAGTCGGTGCTGGTAACCGCTGCAGGCGAATGACGAAGCTCGCGGTGGGGCAGAGCAATGACGAAACCCGAATACCGCGCTGTCCGATAGGGGCCGCTGAGGCCAAGCCCGATTGAAGCCCGAATCACTGCAAAACCCAATTGCCGATTCGGATTTCGAGTTTGTCAGCCATTCAATCGTCATTCGAGCTTAGGACTTCGGGCTTGGAACTGTTTTACAGCCGGTCAGCGATTGCTACAATGTCCCTGACGTTTCTTGTGGAGGCACAATGAAGAAATCCATGTTGTTCGGTCTGATTGTCCTGGCCGCGGTGGTCGCGCCGGTCTCGGCAAAGAGCTACCTCGACGTTGTCGAGATGAAGGTCAAAATCCACGCGACGCCGGAGCAGGTCGCGCGCATCGCCCCCGACGTGCTGGAGTTCTACGGCGGCGGCGAGGGTTGGTTCATTGGCGCGGTAACCCAGCCGACCTACGAAGAACTCGTACGTGAGGGGTTCGACATCGAGGTCATCGTGCCGGACGTGCGCGCTGCGGCGCTGCAGAACACCGCCGCTTTCCACACCTACGAGCAGCTGCGCGACACCTGGGCGACAATCGCCCAGGACCATCCGAGCATCTGCCGGCTCGACACCATCGGCCACTCGTACAACGGCAACCTGATACTGGCGATGAAGATCTCCGACAACGTGGATGTGATGGAGGGCGAGACGCGCATCTGCTTCGACTTCTCGATACACGGGAACGAGAACAACGGCTGCGAAATCGCCCACTACGCGCTGGTTCAGATTGTAGAAGGGTACGGCGTTGACCCGGATATTACCCGCTGGGTGAACGAACGGGAGATCTGGCTTGTCCCAATGGACAACCCGGACGGGCTGATATCGCGCTCGCGCTACAACGGCCACGGCGTGGACTGCAACCGCAACTACGGGATGGCCTGGGATTTCGGGGCCGGCGGCGGCACCGGGCCTTTCTCCGAACCGGAAACGCAGTGCTACTACTTCCTCAGCGAAGAGCACCCGATGGCGGCCTGGTCCCAGTACCATTCCGGCGTCCGGA
>CAZVCQ010000264.1:0-4849 GCA_964626085.1 uncultured bacterium | reverse complement strand
CCGTCGGGCGCGAAATCCAGTCGATCCTGTGACTCAATGTCGGGTTTAGGGATGTTGTACGAGCTAGAGACCGCGCGCCCAGAACGTAATATTAGGTGTATGCTTGGTGCCCTTGGTGGCCCAATGCCGGATTCAGGGCGCCAACGCCGGACTTGACAAGGGAATCCCGGGGGGGTAAATTGAGGCACTTATGAGGAACGGGAATGCCGAGTGTCAGAATACCATTTCGCCACGCCCACACATCTGATCCGCCTGTAACGACGGTCGGCAAGCAGCCGACCTGAGACGTTCAGAGGAATTGATGCGAGGCGCAAGACCAAACAACCACCCCCCTGCCCGGGGCGACCCGGCCGCAACGACCCTCCGTATTGTCCGGAAGGAGCATCCCATGTCTGTTTCCAAAGTCACAAGTCCGCACGATCGCAACCACCAAAACCGGGCCGTTGGGTCCCTTTGCGCGATGGCGCTGCTGCTGGTCGGCGTTGCGCAGGCCGGCGATTCACTCAACGTCCGGCTCGTCGGCAAATGCGCCACATCAGGCTGGGACTACCAAGTGGCAGCAGTAGGTAACTATGCCTATGTCGCGGATTACCGGCACGGGTTGAAGGTCGTATCGGTCCAGGACCCGAGGCACCCGAATATAGTCGGATCTTGCGCTGCGGGGAGCAACCCGTGTGATTTGGCCGTGGTTGGGGGCCTCGTCTATGTGGCCGGTAACTGGTCAGGCCTGCGCATCATCTCGGTCTACCAGCCGGCAAGCCCGGTGGAGGTTGGGTTCTACGACACGCAAGGCAACGCTTACGGCGTGGCTGTGGCCGGCGACTATGCCTACGTGGCCGATAGGTCTGACGGGCTGCGGGTCATCTCGGCTGCCGATTCGTCTCAACCTGTGGAAGTCGGCTGCTACGACACGCATGGCAGTGCCAGTGGCGTAGCGGTGAGTGGAGATTATGCATACGTCGCGGATGACAACGCCGGACTCCGCGTTATCTCAATCTCGGACCCAACGCATCCGGTGGAAGTCGGGCACTGCGATATTCCCGGCTCGTCCTCCGCCGTGACCGTGGTTGGAAGCCGCGCATACGTGACGAGCGGCACCGCGGGGCTACATATCATCTCGGTGGCCGACCCAACGGCTCCGGTCGAAGTCGGGCACTACGACACTCCGAGCGAGGCCGAGGACGTGACTGTTAGTGGCGGCATCGCCTATCTCGCGGATCGGGACTCGGGGTTGCGGGTCATCTCGGTAGCCGACCCGGCGAATCCTGCTGAAGTCGGATACTACGACACGCCCGGTTACGCCTGGGGCGTAGCCGTAGCTGGAGCCTATGCCTATGTTACAGACGACACCGAGGGGCTGGAGGTATACCAGTTCTATGGCGAAGGTGTGGAGGAAACTCCGAGCGCCGAAGTGCTAACGACGAACTGCGGGCCGACGATTTTGTCGTGTGCGTCGGACGTCAAGCGTCTTGCGTCCTGCGTTGTCTTCGACGCGATGGGCAGGCCGGTGCTCAGCCCGCGGCCCGGGATTCTATTCGTCCGCGAGCGGTCGGCGGCAAGCGTTCGGCCGTCAGCCATCACCGTCCGCAAGGTAGTCGTGGTGAGGTAGAGGGCCAGCGGTCATGAGCAGAAGCGCAGGTGCAGCTCGAATTGGAGGCTGGATGCGAGGAAATACGCACGCGTTGGTCAGCAGTCTGTTCCTTGTAGCCTTGGCTGCGACACCGGTCGTGGCAACTGATGATAGCCTAGGTTGCGGCTCAAGCGGTTCAACATGGAATGACGTCTGTAGTCTGGCGGTAGGAGGTGCCGACGTCCGCTGGGTCGTTGGCGACAGCGGCAATGTGCTCAAGACGGTAGACGGCGGCACCCAAGCGGGATACACCGTTGGTCGGGGTCAGTTTGACCTCTGCGGTGTTTCCTTCGCCGATGCGAACCATGGCTGGATAATAGGCAACAAGCGCGAAGACCCGGGACGTGGCAGAGGGGTCGTATTCAGAACGACGACCGGCGGCGATGGTCCTCAGGCGTGGATGGCATCATGCCCGGTAGTCCGGCCCGACATCAACGTGCCGTTTCTGAAGGTGGAGGCCTTGGATGTCAGGCACGTCTGGCTGACCTGCGGCGATGGATACATGCTCTACAGCAACGACGGAGGGGTACGATGGGCGGTGGCCGCCAAACGCGGCAGCTCGGGGGAGTCGGGCAATGTCGGGAGTCAATATGAAAAGTAAGAGGCACGAGGGACAAATGGCTCTAGCCCTCTTATTCGCCGCGCTGCTGGTCGGCAGCGCCTACCCCCTGACTACGGAGGACATCGATATCATTTGGACGATTCCGGGAGACACCGCAGTCGAGGCGTTCGGCTTGTCACTAGCCAGCGGCGACGTGAACGGCGACGGCATTCCTGACATCGCCGTCGGATCGTATGTGTACTGCGAGGAGAGTCTTCCGCGTCCTGATCGAGGGAGAGTTGACATCTACTACGGGAGCCATGTCGGCGATTCGGCGCCTGACCTCGTCCTCTGGAGTCCGTGGTGGTCAGGGTCGAGCGCTCCTCAGCTGGTCTGCGGCGACCTGAATGGCGACGGGTACGCGGACGTCGTGATGGCAGAGGATATGGCCGATAGCGGGTACGGTGCCTGCACGATATGGAGGGGTGGCAGCCTCATGGATACGGTCCCCGACTGTTTCATCAGGAGCAGAAGCATCTGGTGGCTCAACGGAGGTTTCGGCCGTGACATCTCGATTGGTGACGTGAATGGCGATGATTACGACGACCTCGCGGTTGGTGCATACCGTGCTGCCGAGCAGCCCGGACACCAAGGCGCTGGAAGGGTCTATGTTTTCTACGGTGGCCCGAGCTTCGACTCGATCCCGGACGTGACTCTAAGGGGCGAGCATGACGGCGAATCCGAGGGATTCGGAATCGGGGTCTCGGCCGAAGGCGACTTTGACCACGACGGGTTCGATGACCTCTACATAGGAGCGTGGCAGTATGGCGGTTTCGGCGGCAGGGGACGAGTATACGTCTACTACGGCGGGAATTCGATGGACACAAGCTATGACATGGCCATGTTGGGAGAGGGTCCAGCCCAGTGTTTGGGGTTCGATAAGCCAGGCGCGTTGAACTCCCAAGGCAGCTTCGACTACGCTGTCGAAGGCAACGAACTGTGGCCTCACGGCATCTTCAACCCGGGCGCCAATTGCGGCAAGGTCTACGTCCACCAAGGTGGCAGGCCGATGGACAGCATTCCCGACGTGGCAATCGTTGGCCGCATGGACAGTGCCAACCTGGGATACTCGGCGCAGTCGGCGGGAGATGCTACTGGCGACGGCAACGACGACTTGGCTGGCGGCGCGCCATGGTTGCCGCCTTGTGCCTCCGGTGGCGCCTACCTCTGGGAGACTGACAATTGCTTCGACACAGTGCCGGATGCCTGGATGACGGGAGAGCCCAATCGACTTGTGGGTATGAGGGTCTGCACAGCCGGCGACATCGACGGCGACGGCCGGTCTGAGTTTCTGGTCTCCGATTATAACTGCGACCCGCGCCAGCACGTCTGGGTCTGCAAGTACACGGGCGTGGGGCTGCAGGAAGAAGAAGCTCTTCGCACACGGAGCGGAACTGCGCTCCGGGCATACCCCAGCCCTTGCCGTGACCAGGTTTGGATTTCCTGCCCACCGGCTGCAGGAGAGAACTCAACCCTCAGGGTCTGCGACGTGACCGGCCGGGTCGTACGCACGCAGGCCGTTCCCCAGTGCGAGTCGGGTCGAGCATCGCCGACCGTCTTGTGGGACCTGCGAGACAATGCCGGCAGACGAGTCGGCCAAGGCGTCTACGTCATTGAACTGGAGCAGAAGGGCGGGAATGAGCCCCGTCGCTGCTCAGCCAAGGTGATTGTGGAGAGGCAGTGAGTCCGCTCAAAGGCCACAAGACTCAAGCTCCAAGCCGCAAGCCGTCAGGAAGGACGGGATCGCGGGATGAAGCTAAGCGGAGACGACATGCCGCGCGAGCACAAGATGAGGAGGCTTATGAGCTGACCGGCGGGCCGCAGTAAGAGACAATTAAGAGGGCAGCCCTGCACGTCCGCCAAGACAAACAGGTTCCGAACTTACGTCCGATTGCTGCCCTCGTGTTTGAGATGACTAACGACTGAAGATAGCCAAACGCCCAATGGAAGTCAAAGAAAGGTAGAAAGGAAGATGACTAACATAACAAGACTGAAACTCTGCCTGTGTCTTGTCGCGCTGGCGGTGATGCCGGTCGCGGCCACAGGCTACGAACTGCACTACGATGCAGACGGGCCCGCGTTGAATGACGTTTGTGCGCTTGACGTGGACAGCCACGCCGTATTCTGGACGGTTGGTGATAGCGGCAGGGTCTTCAAGGCTGTGGATGGTCAGCTCACCGACTCGTTCACTCTCGGAGGCGGCGACTATGACCTTCATGGCGTGTCCTTCTTCCCCGCTGGGCAGACAGGCTACATCGTCGGCTACAAACGCGACGACCTGACAGGCATCGTGTTCAGGACACTGAATGGCGGCACCAACTGGGAATCGAAGTGTCCAGACTTCCCCGACGTCGGCACCAAACTGCCGTTTCTGAAGGTGCAATGCGTGCCGTCTCACTACGTCTGGGTTGCCTGCGGCGACGGCTACGTCGTGTGGAGCGATGACTGGAGGTTCTGGAACACCACGGCCAAGCCGGGCGGAGATGATGACTACAGTTACCTATGGGGACTGTGGTGTATCGATAGTCTGCACGCATGGGTCGCCTCGGACCAGTCCAGGATGATAGCGAAGACTGAGAACGTGGGGTGCACATGGGACACATTCTTCCCGTTGCTAG
>CAZVCQ010000263.1:0-4873 GCA_964626085.1 uncultured bacterium | reverse complement strand
TAGCCTCTTCCTGTCCATATTCCCGCCTACGACAATCGCAGCTCGGCAATCTGCGACCGCGAATCCTGCATCGGCATCGGCAAGCCGTCAGCCGTAGGCTGCCAGCCGTCGGCCCTCTCGCCCCGCCGCCTCGCAGAACTGGTCCTTACCCTCCGCGACGGGAAGACCTAGCAATCTTTCCCTCACGCGCGCAGACCCCGTCCGATACGCAGCAAATGGGAGATGTCCCGGGTTGTTGCCCGGGTTGTTCCAGCGCCGCCCTTCGTTCTTGGCGAACTAACCTCGAACGCCGTGTGATGCATCGAATCTGGCTTGGAGCGCGTCTAGCCAATCCCTCAGTGGTATGGACGCCGTAGCGTCCGTGACGTGCACCACGGCGTCTGTCCGGTCGTCATTGAGGCGGATCTGTGAGTAGATGCCGACGTACTCGGTGCCGGTCCACTTGTCAGTCAGTTGCTCGGTGATTGGCAGCGCAGCGACCTTGCGACAGCCCTTCACGCCATCGGCGTAGCCGAGTTCCCATGGAACCCATTTCGAGGCGAGTGCGCGCTCGGTCGCCAGCAGGATGAACCTATCGCACGCATCTATCTTCTCTCTGAGGTAGGTTGCGGTTTCGGGTGAAGTCGTCGCGGGTATCGCCGAGTCGAGCCAGTCGACGTAGACGTTCAGGTCGAAGGTCGCAAGGAATCGGCTAACCGTGACCACCAACTCGCGGTCAGCGTGGCTGTGTGACAGGAATACGCTGACCCGGGTTCCTTTCGACGATTGCTTGAGGTGTAGGTCGGCTTCCTTGACCAGCATTCCGGACGAGCGTTTCTCAGCTCTTGTCTCCAGATACGAGCGCGTGATGTAGGGCATTCAATCCTCCTTTGTCTCACCTCTGGACCTGGCAGTCGACCCCGGCTGGCCCCGTGATGATTCGCTCAGTCGAACCACTCCGAGTACCAGCAGAGACACCCCCAGTGGTTGGGTAGCTTTGGGAGTCTTTCCAACTCGGACCACCTGTACTTCCGTGCCGTGCTTCTGCACTGCGTGCATGCATCATCATCGGAACGCACTATGCTCACACCTTTGCTCGCACACTGGCTTCTCTCCAGCAGTAGCGAACCAAGGTCAGCGGTGGCATGTGCTTCATACATCCGTGTCATAAGGTAGAGTTCGAAGACGTCTTTGGCATTCTGACCGTCATAGGATTCCAGGTGTGTGTGGGCGGAATCCGCGCCCAAGAACGAGGAGATGTCAGGCAAATGAAGCCCCATGTCCCAGAAGTGCTCAAGCCGCGCCACCGCGCCAAGGTAGGAATCACCCAGCAATTCTGCCAGCGCCAGTGTGCCCGCGACTTCATTGCGCCTCGCAGTGTCCAGTGGGAGGTCCGTGAAGTTCAGCTTCAGAATGTAGTGTGCTGCGTTGCGGTTGACATCGCTAACCGGGGCCGGGTTGCCAAGTGCTTGCCGGTGCGCGGCGATGCGCGAGACTGCACCGCCCACGTTTCCAGCCAACAGCAGCTGTAACGCATCAGCCTCCATTGTTGCGGTCATCTTCGCGATTCTGACTCCGTGTTGCTGGAGGTTCGCGATGCCCTCTTCGGTCGCTCTGTAGAGGCGCACGTCGACCACTAGGGTCTGCACTTCCACGGGGGTCATCACGGAAAGCAAAGATTCCACCAACGCCGACTTGTTTCCGCTCGCCCGGACGCTCCGTGCTGACAGGAACTGTTTGAGTTCAGGGACTCGGAACTTGTGGTTCAGCTTCTCGCTGGGGGTTGCCTCGCGCAGCAGTCCCTCTGAGACAAGCCTTTCAACTGCCGCTTCGATATTGCCCACCTTTGTCTGCCATGCAGCCGGCATCCAGTGCTCCAAGGGTCGCCGCGAAAGGACTGAGAGTAGCTCCATGTAGCGGGTGAGCGTGCGAATGTCGGCACTTGGGTCTTGAGGGGTTTCACCCGACGGGGATTCCGTGAACGCATCATCCATTTTCACCCTCCGTCTCGGCCATCTCCGACCCGTTGTCAGCTCCGCGCCAAGACACTTGGCTACCTGACGGGAACGCCCATCTTGATAACCAGTTCTCTGAGCCTCTCGCGCTGGGGTTTGACCATGTTCCAGAAAGCAGGCGACACGCAGCACCCGTTATTGCTCTCGACGGCGAGATTGCCCGCAAAGAGGATCTGGCTGTCGGCA
Source organism: uncultured bacterium (assembly GCA_964626085.1). Classification (GTDB taxonomy): domain Bacteria; phylum Hydrothermota; class Tepidihabitantia; order Tepidihabitantales; family Tepidihabitantaceae; genus UBA2258. The sequence continues at coordinate 2,693 of CAZVCQ010000263.1, read as the reverse complement.
CGTCTGACGATCCTTAGCCAAGGGCCTGGTCTCACGAACACGACATAGTCCGCCTTTGTGTCCTGTATGAGGGCCACCGGGTCAACACTTGTGGTAACGTCGCCCGCTTGGGCACCGCTGTTCCCGCCAACTGCTAGATTGCCGTCCAATGTGATGCCAATGCCTGACCCCGTGGACTTGCCGGAGAACTCGGTTCGCTGCCTAACGAGGGCAGGACGTTCTAGGACACGAATTCCGAGTGCGACTAACTCTCCAGTTACGGAATTGGCAGCGTCGTTGTCTTCAGCCGACGTGCTTGCGGGAATTACTGTGAAAGTCGCGGACTCAGGTACGTTGGAGACGACGACGTACTGAACCGAACTCACACAGCTCGCCATTGTCAGTATCAGGCACGCTGCCAAGACAGCGCGGGGTACCAGGCGACTTGATTGTAGCCGTACTACGCGACTCATCTTTCCTCCTTATTCCCAGTATCGAGGGGAAACCGGTTCACGTCCACGCCTCACGTGCGTCAGATACCAGCCCATGCCGACCGCGGCCGTAGGGTGAAGCGGAGCATCCTACCATTTAGCATTGTGCATCTGAATTCAGGAGAAGTCAAGCGGCACAGAAGGCAGGTAGAGGACGGAATGTAGCAGGTGGTAGTCAGGCCATCAGGAATGGCAGTTTGACTTGGGATGGCGAGCTTCTAGAATGACTGCCAACGATGCAGCGCGAGCGAGCGTATGACGTGATTGGGGTCGGGGGCCGGGCATGCCGGCTGCGAGGTGGCGCTGGCTGCCGCGCGGATGGACTCTAGTGCGTGTTTCCGGTTGTCGGGCCGAGTATGCTCTCAGCCAAGTCGATGAATCGCTGAGCGTTCTCTATCTGCTGACCCGCCAATCCCGAGCTGACTGCAGTGCTGACTTCGTAGTCGCCAAGTTGGCGACATTCCGCTGCGTCAAGCAGCATTCGATGGAAGCCCGCGGGAACTCGACCCGTCTTCTGAAACTTCTCGCCGAAGGCAGCGATGATCGCCGAATGACTGCTGTACTCAAGACCCTCGCCAAGGAGAAGTGCCTCGACGACGTAGAACATGGCGTAGTAAGCACGCGATGCCGCAAAACCATGGCTGCCTCGGGCGTCAATGTAGCGGGCCACGTCTAGACTCTCCCGCGCCTTTGCCAGAAGTGCCTTCTGCTGTTCGTTCATACCGCGACGCCCTCCGCCCGAGCGTTGTGGAGAAGCGGGCTCTGCTCTTGGTCGAAACGGCGTTCCGACACGTAGACGCAGAGGATCACGACGTTGTTCTCCAACGACAACTCGGAAGTGATTGGCAGCACGCGCCGCCGTTCCGTCTCGACATTCACTTCGCCTCTGAGCACGACCATTACGTCTATGTCCGAATCCGGCCGGGCGTCACCGCGTGCCTGCGAGCCGAAGAGGACGAGCCGTACCAACCGTTCACCGTACAACTCCCCCAGCCGCGCACGGAGTCCGGCAAGTATTTGTCTGACCTTGGGCGTCATGTCGCAGTCAATGTAACCTGTAGGCAGACAAAGTCAATATCAGCGCGGGACCGAGACAGTGATGGTGTCTCGGCCATCCATTCTCTCCAGGTCCGCCAGGAACCCTGACTGCATGGGGCCATCTCACGCCGCCTGACAGACAGGTCGGGGTAGCCACGGCCGGCTCCATCCGCAGCGGTTTGACTCAGGCGCACGGGCACCTAGAATCATCGAGACAATGCAGCGCGAGCGACATGATATGATTGTGGTCGGGGCCGGACACGCCGGCTGCGAGGCGGCGCTGGCCGCGGCGCGGATCGGCTACGCGCCCACGGCCTCGAAGGCGACGTGCAGGTGTTCTGTGTTCGGCACCACGAAGTTGAGTTTCTCGAAGCCGATGACCCGACCGGTCCGGTCTTTCATCAGGACGACCTCGTCGCCAGTTTCCTCGCACACGTGCTCATCCTGGCCATCGCCGAACCAGACTGTCAGCGTATTGCCGGCGCGGTCGTAGAAGACTTTCACTTGGTCCATATCTGTTCACCTTCTTTCACGGAATCCGTAGGGTATGCGGTTATCAGGAACGCTCCTTCTCCGGAGCGTCTGACCACCGCACATGTCCAGCGTCCGGGACGTTCGACCCTGTAGAAAAGCAGTATGTCCTCGTCGCTGCGGCTGCGCCGGATTGCGTCCGGGTTGTTCAGCGCCTCCTCGACGAGTCGCTCCCGACCCTTCATGACAGGGTGCTTCGAGGATGTGATCAGCATCCAGCGTTCGGCCGTGACCGTCACTCGGAATCCGAGCGGCGTGTCGGCATGGAATAGCTCGTCAGTCCCTGACACTCACGCTCCCCGCAGCCGACATGCCGGCCGTTTCTGTAGCTTGGCCTTGAATTGGTTCAGGATGTCAGCTTCCTGGGTAGTCATCCTCGACGTTCTCCTTCTCGGCCAGGACCCGTTCACGAAGCTGAGACATAGAGCATAAGCCCGTCGCGTTCGACCAGTTCCGTGAACCGGGAGCGATACGTAAGGTCAACAAGGTCCACCGGCTTGGAAAGGCGCATCATCAGCTCGCCGTAGAAACGGAAGAAGAGCCGCGGCTCGATACCCTTCACGCCCAGGTCAATGTCATGCGGCTCGCGGCCTTCGGCAATTGACGAGCCGAACAGCACAATCTTGCCCACGCGGTACTCGCGGGCAATCTCGG
>CAZVCQ010000262.1:0-4928 GCA_964626085.1 uncultured bacterium | reverse complement strand
GTGTTACCTATGTCCTGATAATAACCTGTTACCTATGTCCTGAGTCCGGACCCCGTAGCTATCCACATAGCTTCCGAAGTCACGACCCGAGGAATATCCCGGGGAACGATGAGGGCTACTTGTTCGGCTATTTCCACCGCTACTTCGTCCGCTACCTTGCGGGCTACGGTGCAGGCTCCTTGTCCGGTCCCTTGCCGGGTAACATGCATCGTTCCTTCCCAGGATCAATCCTGAGTCCCAGTCCACGTCCCCGTCCAGGTTCCCTCCCAAATCCCTCTGCAGAGAACCTCGTAGCCAACTTGCCGAACTTCTTGGAGAGCAACGAGGAGAACTCCGACGCCCGCCGCAGTTCGGGTCAAGCCCCCGAGTGGACGCAGATGAACCGCCAAGGCCGCCAAGAACGCCAAGAGACGGAGCCGGAATCGAACCACGAAGAGAGTAACCACGGATGAACACCAATGGACACAGATAGAGTCATGTCTTGCTGGAGGGAACTCCCGGCAATACGGAGGAATAGGACTCCTGGATTCGTCTCGTGCTTTCGTGGCATCCATGTCGGCTACCGGATGGCACACCCGCTGGATGGTTGGACTCGAAGGCGGGCCGGGGCTACGCCCTGGTCGAGCACCGCACCCGCGACTTTGACGAAGCCGGAGCGCCGATTTGAAGATGACGAGGGGCCGCATGCGCAGCCCCTCGGCAGTTGGACGCTTCGGCTACTTCAGCACGTGGATATTGTGCTTCTCGCCGCCGGCACCCATACCGACGTCATCCGCCGATTATCTCGTTCAGGCCCTCGATGACGAGGCCGAGTTCCTCCGCCGAGACCCTTCCCATCCTGGGGCCCAGCCGCTCGGTCGAGAGCGTGCGCACCTGACTGATCTTCACCCATGACTTCTTCGGCAGCCTGGGCATCGAGAGATCCAGCGTGAGCGGGAAGCCGGCCGCCTGGGGCTGACTGGTCAAGGCTACTGCGATCACGGTGCCGGAACGTTCGTTGAAGACATCCTGGCTCAGCACCAGAACCGGGCGCCGGCCGGCCTGTTCGCTACCGCGCACCGGGCTCAATTCAGCCCAGACGACGTCGCCCCTCAATACTCGGGCCACTGTGCCGCCTCATCCGACAGACCCTCATCGGCCATCTTGCGCTCGGACACGCGGTCGAGCTTCGCGCATTCCTCGGCCAGCCGGCTGCGCTCAAGCCGGGCCAGCTTCTCACTTATCGCCTCCTGCACGGCGCGACTCCGGCTCGGGAATCTCTTGCTCTTGACTAAACGGTCCAGGCGAACCAGCAGGTCCCGCTCGATAGTCACGGCGACTTTGGCTGTACTCACGTGATCTCCTTTGGTATGACATACTATCATACCGAGACCTCACCGTCAACTTCAGCCCGTGGATGTTGTGCTTCTCGCTGCCGGCTCAAGCCGCCGGGCTCAGAGCCAAAGGGTCACACCCGCGACCGCGTAATGAAACAGCGCGAAGCCGTACACTTCGTCGACGTTTGAGCCGCCTTCCAGCAACCGGTACCCGACGCGCGCGTCGACCCGTTCGCCGAAGCCGAACCGCAGGACCGCCATCACGTCCTCGGCCCGTCCCTGGGGCACCCCGAGCGCGTCGCCGTCCAGCACCAGCCCGACCCGCGGCCCGAGCTGCCAGTGGGCGCGGAAGCTGATAAGCGGCACGAACCCGGTGTTCGTTTTGCTCGCGCCCGGCAGCATCAGGTGCGCGTAGTTCAGGCTGATCTCCGCGTCCCGGACCTTGGCCGTCAGGCCGAGGTCCAGCCCGAACCGCCCGGCCCGCACGAAGCCATACCGGTAGGTAAGCCGGTACGAGTCGAACCGGTAGAGAGCATCCAGCTCATCGGCCATGGCTGGGAAGGACCTGCCCGCAAAGAGCACGTCCCGGTCCAGCGTCCCGCGGGATTTGACCCGCAGCGGCGCGACCAGCACGCTGACCCAGTGACGGTCCCCGAAGGTCTTGCTCATCCTGACCCTTGGGCCGAATGCTACGCGCGCGTGGAGGTCATGGGTCAGAGAGAAATCCGTACCTGTGTCGCCGGGAATCCGCACGTCGTTGTAGCCGCTGAATACCGGCCCGGCCTCAATGTCCACGCTCCAGCGAGCGACCGCCGGCGCGACGAGCGCCAGCACTAGCAGACAGGAGAATCGCTTCATCTTTTGCCTCCTCAAGTTACCAACAGTCTGCCTCACGGACCGGCCGAGTCAACCCACCCGCTTCCCGGTCAGGGTCGCCCGCGGCCGACTCACCAGGCGCAACAGCCGGATGAAGAACCGGGCCGTCCGCTGCCGGACGGCCCGGATCCGGGCTTGGGACACGATCCGAAACCTCGGAGGTTTCGGTCATGTCCCACACCGTATTGCTTCAGCACGAAGATGTTGTGCTTCTCGCAAACCTTGTGCAGGTCCTTCGGCCAGAAGGTAACCGTGTGGCCCTGCCGAATCTACTTCCCGGGCGTCAAAGGGTCCTTGGTGTCGGGAAAGCCCTGTGCGGCAATAGTGCCGGCAACAGTCGGCCGGCCTTTGAGAATCCACTCGAAGGCGACGCCGACCGCGGCACCGACGAAAGGACCAACCGCATAGATCCAGGTCGTGGCGAGGTTTCCCCGGACCAGGTCCGGGGCAAACGACCGCACCGGATTCATCGAGGCGCCGCATACCGGCGCCGCCAGAATGCCCGCCAGGGCGATGTACCCGCCCACTGCTATTGCACCGTTGGTACCGATGTTGCGAGCGCCGGAAGCTGTGCCCAGGATGACATTCACGAGCCCGGCAGTCAGTAGTGTTTCCATGATGAGGGCCGTCACGGCACCGATGCCGGGTCCCGGCAGCGTCGCGCCCAGCGCACCGGCGGTCCCGAACATGGCCCGAAGGAAAAGCGCGGCCAGGATACCGCCGAGCAGTTGGGCGAGGAGATAGCCCGGCACGCGGCGCCACGGGAAGTGCCGCCGCAGCGCGAACGCCAGGGTCACCGCCGGGTTCAGGTGCGCGCCGCTCACCGCGCCCATGGTGTAGATTATCACCATCACCATGATTCCCGGGGCGATGGCCAGCGCGCTCGGGCTGGCGGCAATGCCGGTCCTTGCCGCGACGACGGTGCCGCCGGCAGCGACCAGAACCAGCAGGAACGTGCCCCACATCTCGGCGAATAGGCGCCGCCATTCAAGGGCCGCGTCCAGGAAATCGGGCACCGACGACTGTCCGACCATCCGCTGCTGCTCCGCGGTGACGTCCGGATTGCGCCGCTGGGTCTCCGCATCGATCTTTGCCTTCCGGAACATCCCGCTCACCTCCTGTCGCTCAACCGCAAGTACCTGCCTTGACGCCTTCGAACCATTGACCTCGAACTATAGCTCGACAATCTGGTTGCGCTCCGGCATCAGTACGTGCGCGCCGGCAATCTTGGCGGCGAACGCCTTCATGGCCGGTTCCTCGCCGTGCACGAGGATCGTCGTGCCGGCGTTGGTTTTGGCGTACCAGGCTAGGAGTTCGGCCTGGTCGGCGTGGGCGGAAAAACCGCCGATCGTATGGACTCGCGCCTGGACCGGAATCTCATCGCCGAACAGACGCACCTTCTTGGCGCCGTCGATGATGATTCTTGCCAGCGTACCCCTGGCTGCATAGCCGACAAAGAGGACGCTCGCCTCCTTGCGTCCGAGGTTGCTGCGCAGATGATGGCGCACGCGTCCGCCCGTGCACATCCCGGACCCGGCCATGATGACGGCCCCGCTGGCGACGTTGTTTATCGCCTTGGAATCAGCCACCTCGCGGGTGAAACTGAGACCGGGCAGTCGAAAGGGATCGCGTCCCGACGCAAAGAAGCTCCTGAGCTGGGTGTTGTAGCACTCGGGATGATGCTCGAAGATCTGGGTCGCCGAGATTGCCATCGGTGAATCGAGGAACACCTTGATGGAAGCCGGCACCCGCCCCTGCTCCTGGCCTTCCCGCAGGAAGTAGAGCAGTTCCTGCGCACGCTCAAGCGCGAAGGTCGGAATGACGACGTTGCCGCCGCGGGCGAAGGTCTCAGTCACCACGTTGTAGAGTTCCTCTACGGAAGCCGCCAGCGGCTTGTGCAGGCGGTCGCCGTAGGTCGTCTCCATGACGACGACGTCCACCGCCACCGACTCCGGGTCACGCAGCAGCGGCCGCCCGGCGTTACCGATGTCCCCGGAGAAGAGCGCCCGGCGGCGCGTGCCCTGTTCCTGGAGTTCGAGCAGCACGCTGGCTGAACCGAGTATATGGCCGGCATCGAGGAACGTTGCACGTATCCCGGGAAACAAGTCCAGCGGCTGCCGGTATGTCGCGCTGCGTCCGAAGTACTCGAAGCTGTTCAGAGCGTCGAGCACACCGTAGAGCGCGGCATCCTCGCCGGGGCCATGCTTCCGGCCATGGCGGGCGCGGTAGCGTGCCTCCTCTTCGTGCAGATGGGCAGAATCGAGCAGGACCAGGCGTATCAACTCCCGGGAGGCGGCGGTCGTGACGACCTCGCCGTGGAACCCCCGTTTGACCAGCAGCGGCAGTCGTCCGCAGTGGTCGAGATGGGCGTGAGTCAGCAGCACAACGTCGATCGCCGCCGGGTCAAAACCGAAGGACTCGCTGTTGTCCTCGGAGAGTTCGCGCCCACCCTGGTACATGCCGCAATCAATCAGAATGCGGTGGCCGGCGCACTCCACCAGGTGGCAGGAGCCGGTCACATCACGGTCGGCACCGTGGAATGAAAGTTTCATCGCGACACCCCCGACAATGGCTGCCCGTTGGCCTCGTACCAGTGAAGGATGCCGTCCCATGTTTCCTCCGCCGTTTCCGCATACCAGAAGAGCTCCCGATCCTCCGGGTCAATTACACCTTCCGCAACCAGGAAGTCGATGTTGATTGCCTGACGCCAGTATTCTTCCCCGACCAGCACAATCG
>CAZVCQ010000261.1:0-4947 GCA_964626085.1 uncultured bacterium | reverse complement strand
GGACGATGAACGAAGGACGAAGAACGCTCTGCGACTGCAAGTTCATGCGCGAACGTAAGATAAGCCTGCTTCTGAGAATCATCCGGCACCAACTCATCCACAATCTCCCGCAATCTCGCCTCACGCGGACTCTCATGGTGCGGCCGCTGCTGATGTCGCCTTCTCATGTCACTTCCTCACCCGCTATCGCTCCGGCACTCTGCATTTTGCCTTACGTCCTCGCCGCTATCTTCCCTGCTTTGTCCTTAGTCCTTGTGACTTCGTCCTTGCTGCGCTTCGCACTTCGTGCGCAGCTCCTCATAGTACACCCTCACCATCCCCTGCATCACCTTCGGGTCCAGCCCCAGCGCCTTCCAGTGCTCGAACTCAATGCCAATCTGCTCGGCCAGGTCCTCGCCCTCATACCGGCAGAACAACGCGCCCAGGGTCGGCGCGAACTTCAGGTGACAGTCGAACGGCACCATGGCCAGCTTCAGCCGGTTCAGGTACACGCCCGTGACGAGCTTGGCCGGCAGTCCCAGTGCGACCTCGCGTTGCGTGCCCGGGGCAGTCCGGCGTATCTCATCCAGCATGCTCACTGTCTCAGGCTCAAGCTCCTGCTCCAGTATCTTCATGACAGCTCCTCTCTTACGTTCTCGCGCGCTCCTGTTACATCCAACCACCTCGTCCTCTGGACTCCGGACTTCGTCATTTCCACTTTCCCCTTCATCCTTGCTTCATCCTCAGTCCTTTGTCCTTTCCACTTGGAACTTTGGCCTTGCGTCCTCGCCCTCACCTATCTATCTGCATTTCGGCCCAAAATCCCTGCACTTTTCACTAAGAGCTTATCCGTAAATAGATAGGGTTCTTTGAAAGGCAATTATTGCGCATGCGATCTCCAGTAGTCCTTCGTAGCTCACCGCCAGTTTCTCGTAGCGGACCAAGAGTTTGCGGAACCGGTTCAGCCATGAATGAGTCCGCTCCACAACCCATCGTTTGGGTCGATACCGGCGTTTGTGCTTCTTGGCCTGGCTCTCCTCGCCGCGCTGGCGAACGTGTGGAACGTATTCCCACTGCACTATCACCAACTCCGCAGGCTTTCCAACGTAGCCCTTGTCCGCACACAAGTGCTGGACTCTGTCCTTTGGACGACGGACCACGAGGGCGGCTAAGGTCGGTTCCAGTAGCTTCACGTCATGCCGTTGGGCACCGCTCACGACTAGCGACAGCGGGATTCCACGCGCGTCGACGAGCAGACTGCGCTTCGTCCCATTTTTTTCCCCGATCCGTGGGGTTCGGCCCTACGGCTTCCCGCGCCAGCGGAGCTTTCACCATCGAGCCGTCGATGCTCTGCCACGACCAGGCAATCCCCTCCATTTCATCGTACTCCGCCAAGCCTCGCCGCCACATCTTCACAAACACCCCACAGCGCTTCCACTCAAGAAAGTACGCATGCACCGAACTCGCACTCCCATACTCCTTCGGCAACGCCTTCCATTGGCAGCCGGTGCGCAGAACATACACAATCGCTTCAAATACCCGCCTCGGCGGCATCGGCTTTCGGCCCCCGCCCGACCGACGCTTGTACTTGCGCCCTTTGACTCTTTTGGGCTTCGGAATCAACGTCGCTACGCGCTCCCATAATAGGTCAGGTACGGTCCATGATTTGATTGCGCTCATGCGTCATGATACGGTACCCCTTTATATGAGGCAAGAATTATTTACGGATAAGCTCTAAGTATCCGACACTCCGAGTTTTGCCTTTTGCCTTTTGCCTTTTGACTTGGCCTCCGCTCCCACCCCCCCCTGCCATTGGGGGGATCATTCCAATCGTCACCGGAATACCAAATCCAGCCGATACTCCATCCGGCGCTCCGATAGAGAATCCAACCGAGACTCCAACTGAGAATCCGACCAAGACTCCAATCGAGACTGCATCTCAGGCTCCAGTTGAGACGGCAACCGACGCTCCGAGAGAAACTCCAACTCAGACTCGAACCGAGAATCCAACTGAGACAGCATCAGACACTCCGACTCAGACTCCAATCGAGAATCCATCCGAGACTCCGATTCAGACTCCATCCTGAAGTCCGTCCAAGAATCCATCCAAGACTCCGTCTTAGAATTCCTCAGACCCTGTTTCTCGCCTTACCTCTTGACCTTTGGCCTTCCCGCAGAATCCGTCCACTCGATCCCCGGGTCTCCTCATCCCTCGTTCCGTTCCCCTTCGCACTCGCCCCCCGGAATCCTCGAATCCTAGACCCCTTGGCTCCTTTCTTCCGTCCTCATATGTATAATCCGCTTTTTCCAGCCAAAAAGGGCAGGTTTTCTTCGTCTTCTTGGTAGGGGGGCCCGGTGGGGGGACATTCCCCCCGTCAATTGGTTCCCTGATTCCTTCCCGGATTGGTTCGCCGATTCGTTCCTCGATTCCTTCCCGGATTCTATACTCGATTCTCACCCCGATACCTTCCTCGAATGGTTCCTCAAAACCTTCGTCAAAACCTTGGTCCACTCTTCAGCCCAGCGTTTTTCCACCAGACAACCCCGCCGCCCCTCGCGCCTGCGCGCCTTGACAGCGAACGAGACCGGATTACACTACGCAGGCAATGGAAGCAGGCCCTTCCCCGGCCTTGACGGAAATGAGATAAGTAATGTGTCCCCGAAATCCTCCAGAAGAGCCGCTGGCACCCCATCATGTTGCCTGACGACTATCTCGGGAAGCTGAAGCAGCAGCTAGGCGAGGTTGAGGCTCAGGTCGAGTCCAAGACGCACTACGAACCCGACCCCGACTTCTCCCCTCCGCCCTCCGACGACGCCGACCAGTCGGCTTGACATCCCGGCCCGCGAGTCATAGAATCCATCCATGAGCGGACGTAGTTCGACGACACAAGTAAGCCGCGGGAGAACAGACGGTAAGCATCGCTGGACTCTCGCCGCGGGGACGGCCGTACTACTTGTCGCTCTTGCCATCATATGTGCCCTGCTAGTGGTCTTCGTCAGGTTCTTCCTCGCGTCGTCCAACGACGTGAAGACGGCGACAATAGCCGGGATGTTAACTGTCCTAGCCTCGGTCATATCGGTACTCGTCGCCAAGGACCGCGAGCGCAGGATCGAGGCAGAGCACGTGCTGCGCGAGCGCAAAGCCCGTATCTACTCGGAGTTCATGCGGCTCACAAGCGCCCTCATGGCCGGCCAAGACCCTGCGAAGGCTGTGGCACCCGAGGGTGATGTCATACGCAAGCTGGCCGCCTGGGCATACCAGTTCCTTATCTGGGCCCCCGACAGAGTGTTGCGCCAGTTCGTGGTCTTCCGTCGGGTAATGGCTCGTACTCAGAACGAGCAGGTTCCGCCAGCCGTAGTACTCCTCGCGATGGAGGAGTTGTATCGTGCGATACGACAGGATATAGGACACAAGAACGCCGGCCTTGCCCCCGGGGACCTACTTGCAGTCTTCATCAACGAATTCGCGGGCTACGCCACGGCTGCCCCGCCAGCACAGCCGAAGTCTGAAGCGGCGGCTGACAAACAAAGTGCCGCGTAGGTGTCGCGGAACCAGGGACAGTCGCCCTGTTTCTGGAAGTCTCAAGACATCTAGGAGCCTGTCGGAGAACCCCTCGACAGAGCCACGGTGCTACAACCTATTGCGGTACTGCGCGATGCCGGTGTCAACTGGTGGTGGCCGTGCGTCCGAAACAGCCGGTTCTCCGACACGCTCCTAGGCAGATTTCGCCCGTCGGCTTGACTTCCCGGCCCGCCCAATTAGTATGTCCGCAAGAAACTCAAGCCGTTGGCACGAGCACAAGCATCATGCCCTGAAGGCGCTGCTTGCGCCCCTAGCCTAACAAGGAGTAACTATGCCAGAAGAAGGCGAAACGCTAGCCAGATTGAAGTCTCTGATCGATAGGAAGGTAGAAGAAGGTACACCTTTTGACGAACGCGAAGTACCAGGGCGGGTCAAGCAGCTCACAGGGCTTCTTGCCCTTCTACAAGAGCGGCATGCGTTCCTGCCGGGCATGATGGTCACATGGAAACCCGGCATGCGCAACAAGAGAAAGCCCAAGTACCACGAGCCCGCTGTCGTGGTATCCGTGCTCGACAAGCCCATCCTCCCCGCAGGGGACGAAGACGCTGGCTCTGCCTATTTCAGAGAACCGCTCGACTTGATACTGGGATTCATCGATGAGGACGATGGGGACTTCGTCATGTTCCACTACGACAGCCGGCGGTTCCAGCCATTGACACAGCAGTAACGCGATGCCTCGGAGACCAAAGGGTGAGTCGGGCTCTTGGGACTTCTACAAGTCGAAGGCGAATCGACTTCCGTATGGTCCACTTCAGAACGAGGCCCTCTCCCAATCAAGTAAGTATGAGTCCAACGACATGAGCCTCAGAGGGGCCAATATCGCTTCCCAACCCGGCTCCCTGAGAGACACGCTCGAACTCATAGTCTTGAAGTGCGTGCAGCCAGTGAAGGACGAAGTGACCCTTCTCTCAGCTCGGGTCGGGCAGATAGAGTCTGAGCTGGCCAAGACAGAAAGTGCCAAGAGGGATGCCGTGGCCGGAAACAGATCTCGCACCGGGAATGCCCTGGCAATTGTGGCTATCCTGATCGCCCTATTGGTAGGTGCTGCTATGATTTGGCTGGAAACCCACCCCGCTCGAACGCCCACCATGACCCTGCCCGCGATTCCAAGCGCAGGCGACGATTGGCCACGCAGTAGGGCAGGCGATGACACGTCCCGCATGCCCAGAGACTCGACTAGGAGTCACAGACCCTAGCGTTCGCGGCCACGCGCCTGACGCAGTGAGCTGACACGAGGAACCAGGGAAGGAATTAGGGACAGGCACCCTATTCCGGGAAGCTTCGGGACATCGCGCTGCCGGAGGCAGCGAGTGAGCAGTAAGGAAGTTAGCAGTTATTACCCGGAGTACAAAATAGCTTGCATTACAGGGCGGCATAACGGACGT
>CAZVCQ010000260.1:0-4966 GCA_964626085.1 uncultured bacterium | reverse complement strand
GCGCCGGTCACGTCAATCGGGATGAGGACCGAGTCGCCGGTCTCGAGCCCGATGGTATCGTCCAGCACCCACAGCTTCGAGGTGTCGCCCGCGAAGTAAAGCGAAGAGTCGAGGTCAACCCGGCCCCAGCCGATGTTGTTGTCCGGAACCGTGTAGCCGTTGATGTCGTCGTCCGCGCCGACAATGGCGACCGCCTTGTTGAGGGCCGCCGAGATCCCCATCTTCGTACCGGTCGTTGTGTCGCCGGTCGGGTAGTAGCCGAGTTGGAAGTAGTTGCGAATGAGGGCGGTTGCGGCGGTCATGTTGGGCGTCGACATCGAGGTGCCGGACATGTCGATGTACCCGCTCGGGGTCGTGTTCCGCGCCGACCAGATGACGTCCCCGGGCGATACGAGCTGCGGCTTTCTCCGGCCGTCCGCGGTTGGGCCGCGCGAGCTATATGAGTAGATTTGGCGGCACAGAGTGCCGTTCTGGGTCGCGCCGACCGAAATGATGTTCTTGGCGCCTACCGGGTGGCCCATCCGGTTGGTGCCGTAGTTGCCCATTGAGTTGCAGTGCAGCAACTTCCGATGGCCCCAGACGAACTGGTCCGCGGTCATGTCGGAGAAGATGTAGATGTTGTACGTGTCCTTGCGCGACCAGCTCATCGAGTGGTTGAGCGCCCGCAGGCTGTCGACCGATACATCCAGTCCCGAGTCCGGGCCACTGAACACCACGTTCATGTCCCAGTTGGTCAGAAGGGTGTTCGCGTTCTGGAAGAAAACCCGCGCGCCCTTGGCGAGCCCGTCGTACAGCGACGAGCCGCCTACTTCGTCGTCCGAACCGCAGAGGGTACAGGTCGTGTGCGTGCCATGGGAATCAGAACCCTGGGTGCCGCGGTAGGCGACCACCTTGCGGTGGTTGGGCCCGGGCGTATTGCTGACTGTGTCCCGGAACTGGTCGTGGGCGATGTTCATCGGCCCATCGGTGAGCCCGACCAGCATGCCCCGGCCGTACACGCCCTTGTGCCAGATGGTGCGGGTCGTGTCGGAGGCCGAATACCCGCGCTGGTCCACCCACTGCACGTCCTTATTGTCCGGGGTCATTGCCGAGTAGGGCTCAATCCAATAGACGCCGTTGAGCCGAGCGATGGCCGGAATCTGGGCTGCGTCTACGTCGAGCTTCACGCTCTTGTTCAAGGCATTGAACTCGGTCACCGGGTTGGTCGCGCCGAGTGCACTCAGTTCACCGAGCAGCACCTGCTCATTCTCCTGGTAGTGGAACACGACAATCAATGTCTGCCGTCCTTCGGCCCGTTCGAGACCGGGGCAGAGTTTGTAGGCAGGCTGGTCGATACCGAGCCAGCGGACCTCGGGCAGGGCGGCAATGGTCCCCACGGCCGCGGTCGGGACTCGCGCCACAAACGCGTACCGCGGGACGTACCAGAGCAACTCAGCGCCCCGGCGCTCAACCGCCCGTTTCCATTCGGGCCGGACCGGGCCGGGGAACTGGATCATGCGGTAGGAATACTCTCCTGAGAAACCGGGCGCAGCGAGGTCTGGCGACAGCACCGGCGACTTCTCGAGGGGGTCAAAGGTGTAGCCCTGTACGAGGTTAATTGTCATCGGGCCGGTTTCGGACACGGGGAGACTGGTCTTGGGCAGGCTGAATGCCGCCGCCCATAATGTCAATACGAAAGCAGAAGACCTGGTCAGGAACATACGATTCTCCTTACGGTTGGCCTAGCCAGACAGGTTATACTAGATTATACCGGCCGGCGGAATCGCAGGCAAGGAACGCGCGGCGGAAAGGACGAAAACCGGGGAGGAAGGGCGGCGGCCAGTGTCGGCCTTTCCTTCCTCAGCCTTCTCGTTTCATCCGTTCAGTAGATCTTCTGTCCGACTCTAACGGTGTACATGTTCTGGCCGTACTCTACCTTGACCCCTTCAGCCGAGACTTCGACAATCCGGCGGCCGTCGACGTCGTCACCGGCCTTCAGCCGCCGCTCGCCGACCAGCGCCATACGCGAGCCGGCATTATCGGTGAGTATCGCCCGGAGCTGATTCGAGGAACTGGAAGTGCGTGCCGACCCACCGCTGGTGTATCCGCCGCTCGAACTCCGCGTGGTCCGGCTGCCGCTGGCCTTGGCCTCCTGCTTTCGCTGCCGCTCCTCCAGGCGCTGCGCCTTCTTGTCACTGCGCGAAGAACTCGCGGCGCGCGCCGACCTGCCCGAGGACGCTCTTTGTCTGCCAGTTGAGTCCCTTTGAGCCGAAGCCACTCGCGACCGGGGCTTGGCTGCCTTCTTCCCGCTACCCCCGAACAGCAGCAAGGCGACAACGATGACCGCAACAACCCCGGCTCCGACGAGAATGAACTGCATCATACCGACCTGCTTCGACGGCTTCTCTTTGGGCCTCGACACCCCGACCTCGGACTTCCTCGATGGCATCATATGCTTGCCTCCTGCAATTGCGGCCTATTGCCTGCGATGGTTCCGGCTCGGACTGGTTTCCGACACGGTATAACATAGCGCGGGCACTGCCGTGGTCAAGCACGGGCTTCCCCGCACAGGCCCGGTGCGTGTGACCGTCATTCGACGATCGGCAATCGTCACTCGGCAATCAGAAATACGCCTTCAGCTCTGCGCTCAGCGTGTGCTCGCTCGGCTCGTCCGGACGGTCCTTGAAGCCATACCGGGCCGACGCCGAAAGCACGCCGCTGAACGAATGCTCGAGGCTCAGCCCCGCGCCGGGCGTTACGCCCAGCGGGTCGTTCAGGCCCACGTCGAACGGCAGGGTTTCGACCGTCGCGGTACGGCGTACGACCTCGACCGACGCGCGCAAGCGGGTCCGGCTGCCGAAGCTGAACGTACGGGCGAGGCTCGCGTCAAGTGCCGCGACCGTGAACCGTCCGAGTTCCGGATATGACAACGTTTCGGCAACGGCCTTCTGCTCGTAGCCAAGTCCGGCTTCGAGCCGCAGTTTCGTACCGATGACCGGACTCAGTTCGGCCCGCCAGCCGGCTTCGTCGAAGTCAGCCTCGCCGCCGCCGAGCCGCCGCCGGGTACGATCGACCTCCAGCCGCGCCCGACCTTCAACCTCGGGCAACCGGTCGCTGTAGAGCTCCAGGTAGGCCCGCTGATGCGATGATGCCCGGCCGGTCGCAGCCAGACTCCGGTCGACGCTGAACTCGGACCCGGCTCCGACGGTCGGCGTGACCGCGGGTTCGAACTCCTTCACCACGAGCCGCAGGTCCTGCCGGCTCAGGTCGGTGAGTATGCTGCTGTCGGTGCTGGTCCGGGTCTGGCTGAACGAGCCGAACAGCGCTGCCGGGTCGAACATCGATACGTCGCCCGATCCATTCAGCGACCACTCTCGCGCCTGGGTGAACCGACCGGTCGCGACCACCGCCCGCTCGTAGTCGCCCTTCGGATCCGAGTAGTAGCGCCCGGTCACCGAATCACGTCGGTAGGCGCCCTCGCCCGGCCCGACGTAGCGGAACAGCTCGTCCCTGAGCTGAACCTTCCGGTACGACTGGTTGAAGTCTGCCTGTAACCGCAACCCCGCCCGCGGTGTCGCCGAGCCGCTCAGGCTGGCCAGCAACTGGTCCCAGTCCTCGTCCGTGCCCGTATCGAAGTGCCGGTCGTTCAGCCCGGCCATCGCACCGAGCCGATACGCGGTTCCGCCGGTCCAGTCCGCGCGGGCCTCAAGCAAACGCGCCCGGCTGGTCCGCTGCCAGACGCGAGCCGCCGAATCCGGCGTATAGAACCCGGAATGACGGTAGTCCACTCCCGCAGTCAGCGCCGCGACCGGCTTCACTTCCAGCCCGGCAATCCAGACCGAAGACCTCTCGTCGCTATTCACCTCGCTCTGCCATCCGGCCTTGGGGTAGAACCAGCCAACCCGCGGCCCCGCGAGCACGTTCTGCCTCGTGACATCGGCAACCCGCGTGAAGTCGTATCCCAGCCAGCCAACCTGGGCGCCGCCCTGGTACCGGTTGACCGGCCCGTCCTCGAACCGGTCCAGCCTGCCGGCTTCACCCCGCAGGCTCAGGAACGAAACCGGTCTTGCCCGCACCGCGACCTCGTCGCTCGAACGCCGTTCCGCTTCGGTGGTGCCCGCCCAGCGGTAGGTGAAGTCAAGCTCAGGGCTCGCGCCCAGGGCCTCGAACTGCTGGCCTTGCAGTCGATGCTTGTATGCCACCCCGTAGGAACTGTCCTGCCACCCCGCGTCCAAGTTCAGCGCTCCGGCATCAATCGGGGCTCCGCCCGGAGCAAACAGGTTCTGGTCCCGGCGTTGGACGAGACCCTCGACCCCGACGCTGAACCCCCGGTGCTGGAACCCGGCCCTGGCATACGCCGCCTCGCTGCGCTTTGGCAGGGAAATCCGGCGCTTCGCCACGTAGTTGCCGAATCCGACTCCGGCGAAGCTGTGCGCCAGAATCGTGTCGTTGTACCGGTAGTCGCCAAGCGAATCACCGACCAGCGAGAACCGCACCTGATAGTCTCCCGAATCCCGGCCCACATACACGAAGTGGTCCCCGGACTTCACATAGTCGCCCTGGCCCGCGCCCGCATACGTCGCGCCATCAAGCCAGGCCCGCGACGTGTCGGCCCCAATCGCGGCCAGCGATTCCTTCTCCGCAGCCGACAAATCCTCGACGAAGCTGGCGCTCGGGTCGTCGCCCTCCCGGAACAGGCCGATGTCGAGATTCGCCCCGGAACTCTGGCCCCCGACCCCTGCTCTTGCCCCGCCGACAACTACTGCCCGACTATAGTCCCCGGTCACATACTGGAATGTCGCCTCAATCCTCGACAGTCGGTCAATCACCCGGCGGTTCGTGAACAGCAGCTCGCCGGTTGAGTAGTCAATCGTGTAGTCCGCATCCCAGCCCCGAACCATCCGGCTGCCGTTGAGATAGACTTCCTCGCTGCCCGGCACAATCTGCGCCGCCCGACCATCCGGCGCGAGCACGTACGGCCCCTGCG
>CAZVCQ010000259.1:0-4973 GCA_964626085.1 uncultured bacterium | reverse complement strand
CTATTCCCGATCAAAACCGTCCCTGAATTTACAGGAATTATAGGACATCACCACTCCGGAGGTCTCCGAGCAATCGGTAGAGCAACGGTCAGAGCTACGTGGAGAGCGATGAGGATAGTAACTCAGACCGCTACAGCAGGAGCGGCTTCGAGAGCAACGGGCGGAGCAACGGGGACAGCAACCCTGAGAGCAACCGGGACCGCAATGAGGAGAGCGATCCCGGCCGCAACGGTCTAAGCTATGGGGAAAGCAACTGCCGGAGCGACGGTCCGAACGACGTAGAGAGCAACTTGGACAACAACGAAGAGAACCACGGGGATGCCGAAGGGGAGTTTCGGGAAGGCTGAATAAGGTGTTGTGAAGGAAGGAGTTAGAAAGCTTCAGGCCTCGATGAGGCTGTAGCCTGGGAGTAAACTCGGGGCATTGGCTCCGGAGCGAAGCCTGCCGATTCCCATGCCTCCATGCCTCCGAAGTAAGCAGGGGCGAGACTCAGGCAACTCCGTCTGGAAGTTGGCCTGACCCAGGCCGACGTGGCCGTGCACATGTGCCGGCCCGCGCCCCGCGTTCATTTCAAGCTTGCCTGCCTTGACACCGGCAGAGCATAGGCTATAACTAGGCGTGCGCGGGAGGGTGGCGCGCCCCGCGCTTCTTGTTGTTCGTCGCCACGAGATCGGGAAGGTTCGACACACAGGAGGTTCGATGAGAGTCACGGTCTTGCTGCTGGCGCTTGCGAGCGCCTTCGCTCTTTCGGCCGACAACGCGGTGATTGCACCGCGTGCAGTCACAGGCCTCAAGCCACAAGCCACAAGCTTGGGGACAGAGGCAATCACCATTCCGCAGATGCTATCGTACCAGGGGAAGCTGACCGATACGCTCGGGCAGCCGGTGGCAGATACGCTCTACGCGATACGCTTCAGGCTCTACGCCCAACCGACAGGTGGAACGCAGTTCTGGGAGGAGAACCAGAACGTGAGAACTACGAGCGGGTTGTTTTCGACCCTGCTCGGGTCGGTCGCACCAATCGGCTTCGTGCCTGATGCAGGTGCTTTGTATCTCGGGACGGCGGTCGGCGGCGGGGCGGAGTTGACTCCGCGCTTGCGTATTGTCAGCTCCGCCTACGCGTTCCTGGCCGAACGGGCCCGGCGGGCCGACACCGCCGACTACGCGCTTACCATCATACCGGACACGATTCCCGGCAGCCTGGCCATCGGCGGCGAACTGCGCGTCTACTCCAAGGCGCGCTTCGGCTACGAGTGCAGCAACAACGGCGATGCCGCGTTCTGTGCCGGGTATGCAAACGGCGCGTTCGGGTACCGGTCGTCGGTCAGCGGCGGCGAGGACAATTCGTGCAACGGCCACGGGTCCCACATCGGCGGCGGCACCGAGAACAGCACGGCGCGGCCGTGGGCGACGGTCGGCGGCGGCATCCTGAACGACGCCGATGATACCGCCTCGACGGTCGCGGGCGGATGGGAAAACGTCGCTCGCGGCAAGTACGCCGCCATCGGCGGCGGGCAGTACAACGAAGCCGACAGCGCATGTGCCGCGGTCGGCGGTGGTTATGTCAACGTCGCGCGCAGTCCCTACAGCGTTGTCGCGGGCGGGTATGGGAACCACGCAACCGGCTCCCATTCCGCAGTCGGCGGCGGGAACGGCAACGAAGCTGCCGGGGGTCGGGCCGTGGTCGCAGGCGGGTACAACAACATCGCGAGCAACTTTCACGCCGTCGTCAGTGGCGGGCAGCGGAACGTGGCGGGCGGGCAGAACTCGGTGGTCCCCGGTGGCTACTGGAACACTGCCAACGGGCTTGCGAGCCTCGCGGCAGGCGAGTACGCTCGCGCCAACCACTCCGGGTCGTTCGTCTGGGGAGATGCCAATGCGGGACCGAACGATACCGTCTACACGACCGGCAACGATCAGTTCCGGGTCCGAGCCAGCGGCGGGACGTGGTTTTTCTCGAACGCAGGGATGACGACCGGCGCGTACCTCGCCGCCAACGCCAACTCTTGGGCTGGGATCTCGTACCAGAAAGACGGCAGCGCCGTGCCAGTGGACCGTTATGCATTGCTCGAACGCCTGGTCACCGTGCCCGTGTGCGAGTACAGGTTGGATGGACAGGATGAGTCGGTCCGGCATATCGGTCCAACGGCGCACGAATACCGCGCGGCCCTGGGATACGGTGAGACCGAAACCGGTATCAACCTGGCCGACGCCGACGGCGTACTGCTCGCCGCGGTCCAGGCGCTGTATGAGCAGAACCAGAATCAGCAGGCAGAAATAGAGCAACTCAAGGCTGAACTCAGAAAGAGGTAAGATATGAAATGGACACTACTGCTGGCAGCGGTCCTGTGCCTTGTGGCACTGGCCGCCGCCGATGCGGCGATTGCGCCGCGGCAAACCATAGGCTACAGGCAGCAAGCCGCAAGCTTGGGGCCGGATGCCATCACGATTCCGCAGATGCTCAGTTACCAGGGGAAGCTGACCGATACGCTCGGGCAGCCGGTGGCGGACACAACCTACAGCGTGGCGTTCCGGCTCTACATCGTGCCGTCAGGCGGCTCGCCATTCTGGAACGAGACACAGAATGTCCAGACCCGGAGCGGCATATTCTCGGTCCTACTCGGGTCGGTGACGCCGATCGGCTCGGTGCCTGACGCGGGCGCGGCGTATCTTGGGATGGCAGTCGGCTGGGGCTTGGAACTCGCCCCGCGGCTGAGAATCGCCAGCGCGGCATACTCGTACTTGGCCGCGCGGGCGGCGAACTCCGACCTGCTGCAGGGCAAGGATACAACCGCGTTCGACGCCCGCTATGTGAACGAGGGGCAAGCCAACTCGGTGAGTTCGGCGATGATAGTCAACGGCACGATTGTGGCGTCCGACCTTGGCCAGATGGGTGCATCATCGGGCCAGGTCATGAAGTGGACCGGCAGCGGCTGGGCCCCGAGGAACGACTCGGTCGGCGGCGGGGGAGGCGGGACCGTGACGTCGGTATCGCAGTCCACCGGCATAACCTGCTCCCCTAACCCCATTACGACGACCGGCACGGTGGGGTTCGACCAGACGTACGGCGACGGCCGCTACGTGAACGCGACCGGCGACTCGATGACCGGCGCGCTGCGCGTCGGTGCCCAGCTTCGCGTGCACGACAAGGCCGCGCTCGGTTACTCGTGCTACAACAACGGTTCGGCTGCCTTCTGCGCTGGGTACGGCAACAGCGCCGGCGGTGACCGCGCATCCATCACCGGGGGCGAGGACAACTCGGCCGGAGGCAAGTATGCTCACGTCAGCGGCGGGTCTGAGAACCAGGCGTCGAGCATCTGGTCGACCATCGGTGGCGGTAACGTCAACGAGGCAACCGATACGGCCGCCACGGTCGCTGGCGGGCAGGAGAACCGTGCCAACGCCGCTTGGTCCACGGTCGGCGGCGGGTATGGCAATGCGGCTGAGACGACCTACGCGACGGTCGCCGGCGGTCTTAGTAACGCCGCGACCGGCTACGCCGCGACGGTCGGCGGCGGCATCGGGAACAACGTGGCCAGCGACTACGCGACGGTCGGCGGCGGGTACTTCAACGACGCGACCGGGTCCCACGCGACGGTCGGCGGCGGGCGCTACAACGTCGCTTCTGGCTTGTATGCCACGGTGCCGGGTGGCTACCGTTGTGCTGCTTCGGAGTTCGGTAGCTTCGCGGCAGGCAGCTACGCCAAGGCCCGCGGCGCCGGTTCGTACGTGTGGAGCGACTCCGGCGGTTTGGGTGACAGCGTCAGTAACGCGACGGACAACCGCTGGGCGGCAAGGGCACGCGGCGGCGTCTACTTCTACACGAACCTAGGGATGACAACCGGGTCGTACCTATCCGCGGGCGGGAGTTCGTGGAACTCGGTGTCGGACAGCATGACCAAGGAGAACTTCCGGCCGGTGGACAAGAAGGCACTGCTTGAGGCGCTGGCGCGGATGCGGGTGCGGGACTACAACCTGAAGAGTCAGGACGCGTCCATTCGTCACATCGGGCCGGTGGCGCAGGATTTCCACAACTCATTCGGCTTCGGAGAGTCGAACACCGCCATCAACATGGAAGACGCCGACGGCGTGCTGATGGCCGCAGTCCAGGCACTCTACGAAGACAACAAGGCCCTGCACGCCGAGGTTGAGGCTCTGAAGGCAGATCTTGCCGGAAGGCAGTAAGGAGATGACATGATACGAAGGATTCTTTGCGTTCTCTGTACGCTCTGTGGTGCATTCGCCACGGCCCAGAACTACAAGTGCGACTGGAGCGTGGTCGGCATCGGCGGCGGGGAGATGGCGGGCACTGCCTACAAGTGTGGCTCAACCGTGGGCCAGACCGCGGCCGGGCTCATCACCGGTTCGAACTACTGGGCGCTCATCGGCTTCTGGCAGCCGGAAGAGCAGGTAGGAATCCGCGAGCAGACGTACTCGCCGGGACAGGGTCCGTTCGTGACGCGGCTCTACACGCCGCAGCCGAACCCTTCGCGTTCGTACGCCGCAATTCGCTACTCGCTGGCGGCCGAAGGTCGGGTCTCGTTGCGTGTGCACGACCTGACCGGCCGTGTGGTACGGACGCTCTGCGCGTCAAGCATGAAGCGTGGCGCGTACAGCATCAACTGGAATGGCACCGACGACCGGGGCCGTGAACTTGCCCGGGGCGTCTACTTCTGCCGGCTCGTCGCCGGCGACTACCGCGCGACCGAGAAGCTGGTGCTGCAGAGGTAGGAATAGAGTAGGCAGTAGACAGGAGACAGCAAACAGAAGACAGCAGACAGCAGAGCAGAATCGAGCAGAGGCGGCCTTCGGGCCGCCTCCGTATCTTCGGGTCAGCCTGCACGGCACGCCGGCGGCAGATGCCGGCGGTCTATATGTGGTGGCCAGGGTTGGCCCAACCACAAGAAATCCCGTGGGGGGGGGGGTCCGGACTCAGGACATAGGTAACAGGTTATTATCAGGACATAGGTAAC
>CAZVCQ010000258.1:0-4976 GCA_964626085.1 uncultured bacterium | reverse complement strand
GACGTAGATCTTGTTGGTGACCGGGTTCACCGCCACGGCGCAGGTCAACGGACCAGAGGCCAACGTGGTTCTGTGGTTGGTCGCGCCGTCGATCACGGTCACAGTGCCAGTGCCGCCGCGGTCGCCCTTGTTCGCGACGTATATCTTGTTCGTGACCGGGTTCACCGCTACGGCAAAAGGCACGTGGCCCGCAATCACGATCGTCTTCTTATTGGTCGCGCCGTCGATTACCGTTACGTAGTCGCTGCCCTCATTCCCGACGTAGATTCTATTGGTCACCGGGTTCAACGCCACGGAACTGGGGTACTGACCGGTGGGTATCGTGGCTGTGACCCAATCGGCCGACGCGGTGCCGATGCCTCCGGCGACAGCGAGGCAGACAGTCAGCATGCCGATACTACCGCTCTTCGTTGATACCATCCTTACCTCCTACTGGTGCGGCCATCCTTATCTGGCAATCACGTTCTTGGTGACTGGTGCGCCCGGTCCCCCGTCATCCGTCTTCGGTCCTCGGTCCTCGGTCAAGATACACGCCGTGCCCAGACGCATGGTAGCCGAGCGCCTATTCTAGCTTCACGAGTTTGGTCGTGAGGGACTTGTCTCCGGCCGTAAGCCTGACAAAGTAGGCTCCATCGGACACGGCGCGGCCGCGTTCGTCGGTGCACAGCCAGGTGACCGTGTAATATCCGGGTTTGGCCGCTCCGGTGGCGAGGACCTGGACCGGCCTGCCGCACGCGTCATAGACGACGAGGCGCGCATCCGCGTACTTCGGCAGCCCGTACCTGATTGTTGCCCTGCCCGCGAGTACGCTTGAGCCGGCCGCGTTCAATACTACGTCCCGTGGAACTCCGGGCGAACTGCCGCTGCTGACCCCGCCTGCCGCGACTTTGACCGAATCGCGTACAAAGTCATTGGTCGGGTCGATGTCGCCCGTCAGTGCCGTCGAGCACTTTGTCGTCCAGGTGCCGGCAAGTTTGAGGGTGCAGGGAGGGAATCGGACAATGCTATCGCGCGTGCGGATGGTCTCAGCGTAGAATGTGCCGATAGTGAAGATAGCCGAAAAGCTGTCGGCGCTGGTGCCGATGTCCAGGTAGGCCGCGGGGGTGACTACGGTATCCATCGGCACGGTCCCGGCCGGCGCGATGATCCAGATCGCGCCGACGTCGGGCCAGCTCAGAAAGATGTCCTGACTGGCTTTGTCGTTGGCCGTGACCTGGTCGCCGGCAAGTCTTGTGCTGCAGGCGGCGACAAAAGCCCCTATGCGCATCACGCTGTCTTCCTTGAACGAAACTACCACCGATTCATGCGGCGCGAGAGAGGTCACTTGTTGGGTATCGCGGTAGAATCTGATTTCGTCATTCCCGATTCTCATCGCGACCGGGAAAGACTGCGGTTCGAGACCATAGTTGTAGACCACGACCTGGGGCGAGAGGACCGTTATCCCATTGACTGTGTCCGGGAGTCCAACGAAACGTACTGCGCCGACGTCGGCCCTTCGGATGAACACCACGACCGAGTCTGAGCGTGCGTCATTGATCGTGTTCGAGTCCCCGGCCAGAGCGGTAGAACACCGTGCCGTTATCGTCCCGACCGGACTTGCCATCCAGTCGTCGAAGGTCACAAGCGCCGAATCGTAACGCGCCAACTCGGATACATCTGCGGTATCAACGTAGTCGGCCCCAATTCTCAAGATGACCGGGAACGAAATCGTATTGGAGCCGCAGTTTCGCACCATAACCTGCGGTTCGACCACAGATCCCGAGTCGAGCATCCCTGTCGGAGCTACGACTCGCATCGTACCGGCATCCCTTGAAATGGCCGACACCGTGCACGAGTCCAGGCTCCAATTGTTGCCGGGCACCATGTCGTCGAAACCGATGCCCAGGGTGCACAAGACCGGAAACGTGCCGAGCGACCACGGGGTCCAGGAAGGGAAACTGACCGTTCTCGAACTCTCCGCCAGAAGGTCGGGGACGTAGAGGCTCTCGGCATAGGAAGGGCCGATTCGCATCGAGGCCCTGAAACCCACAGTGTTCGTGCCGCGGTTGGTGAACTTCGTTTGAGGCGTCATAGGGATCTTCAGATTGACGTTGCCCTTGGGTGCAATGATTGAGTCGACGTTGATGTCGCGGACCACGACCGTGATGTTCCTTGCTACGCGGTCATTCGCGGTACTTTCGTCGGCCGCCAGAGCGGTCGAGCACTTGGCCGTTTGTATGCCGCGTCTAAGTGGCAGCCAGGTATCAAACGCGATCGTGTCCTGCTCGCCCGGCCCGAGTTCGCTCACGGTCTGCGTGTCGGCGTAGACCGTTCCGATGGTGAACAGGACCGGAAATGAGGCCGTGCTGTCCCCGACGTTCTTCACGATTCCCTTCGGCACCACCGCAGTGCCGGAGTCCGTGCCCCCGACTGGACGATAGATACCCCGGACGGTCACATCCCACTGATGGCCCGCCGCAGTCCCGAAAACGCAGACCACTGCGAGAGCAGCAGTCCCGAACTCCAGAAGTGGCCGAACGCCGTACTCGCTGCTACGATACGGATTTATCATCTGTCCTCCCTGCTATCAAGTGCTCGGCAATCATCTGGCAATCACAACCTTGGTGACGGCTGACGGCTCACGGCTGACGGCCGACGGCCCGGAACGGACGAAGTACACACCGGGCGCCAGCGCCCGCACATCATTCGCACCCGGTCTGAGCTCCAGAACCTTCCGCCCGCTCGCGTCAATCAGCTCAGTCCGGTCCTCGGTCTTCTGTCCTCGGTCTTCCATCATCAACACGCCGCGAATGACCGTCGGCGTCGGCTTGTGGCCTATGGCTTGAGGCTTGTGGCTCTCCTCGACCCCGCCTGCGAGGCCAATCCGGTATACCGGATACACTCCGAGGTTGCCGGCAAACGGCGAACCAAGCCCAAAGCTGTTGCTGGTCGCGGCCTGGTCTTCGAACGGCACGCAGCAGACGAAGTTCTCGCCAAGAACCAGCGTGTCTGCTCCCCAGGTGTATCTCCACGTAATCGAATCGGTCCCCGCACCGGATAGAACGTTCGCCCAGTCCCACGTCACTTGGCTTGTGTTCATCCGGTTGCCGACGCCCATCATCGAGGAACGACCGGGAGTGGAGCGGTTCACGCCCTTCCCAGTCAGGTTCGGGCGGGCGAGCGACGTCGTGTCACCCGGCAACCGGTCGAACTCCGCACGCACTCTCGTGTCATCGGCCGGCGCATCCGCTATCACCGTCGTGCCGCCAGCCACGTATACCTTGCTCGTGACCGGGTTCACCGCCACCGCCCCGCCCCCGACGTCGGCTATGCTGGTCGTGGCGTTGGTCGCGCCGTCAATCGCTATCAGCGCGCCCCCGCCGCTCGAAACGTAGACCTTGTTTGTGACCGGGTTCACCACCAGGACGTTGGGGGAATCACCCACGTCGACCCAGGTAGTGCCGTTGGACGCTCCGTCGATTACGGTCACGATGCGGGTGCCGCAAGCGACGTATATCTTGTTCGTAACCGGGTTCACTGCCACGGCGTAGGACGGCCAAGGGCCTACGCGCACCAGTGTTGTGGCGTTAGTCGCTCCGTCTATCACGGTCACCCCCATCCAGCACGCTACGTATATCTTGTTCGTGACCGGGTTCACCGCCACGGCGCGGGGATAGGAGTCGACAGCCACCCGTGTCGTGGCGTTGGTCGCGCCGTCGATGATGGTCACTGTGTTGCCTCCGTTCACCGGGGTCATCACAACGTATATCTTGTTCGTGACCGGGTTCACCGCAACGGCAGCGGGGCCTGAATCTGTGGGCACCGTGTCTGTATCGTAGGATGCGCCGTCGATTACGGTTACCCAATTGTCGTTGAGGTTGGAAACATATATCTTGTTCGTAACCACGTTGACCGCCACGGCCGAGGGTTGATTTCCTACCTCCAGGCTGAATGCGTCGTTGGTCGCGCCTTCAATCACCGTAACCACGCCGAAGGCGCCGTTGCCTGCGACATAGATCATGTTCGTGACCGGGTTCACCGCCGCCGCGACGGTGAGTCCAGCCGTAGGCACCGAATCATCTACTTCATTGGTTTCACCATCGACGACCGACACGCCGCGGCCCGCAACATAGACCTTGTTCGTGACCGGGTTCACCGCCACGGCACGGGGGGAAATCCCCAAGTGAAGAGGAACTGCGTCGTTGGACGCTCCATCGATTACCGTCACGTCGTCGCCACGGTCGTTTGCCACGTAGACTCTGTTCGTGACCGGATTCACGGCCAAGGCGCAGGGACCCGAGTCCGTGGCCACGAGCGTCTTCAGGTAAGTCGTGCCAGAGATGACTGCCACGCTATTGCTGCCATGGTTCGCAACGTAGATCTTGCCTGTGGCCGGGTTCAACGCTAGTGCCTGAGGGTGGATCCCGACGTCCACGGTGT
The DNA here is from genome assembly GCA_964626085.1 of uncultured bacterium. Classification (GTDB taxonomy): domain Bacteria; phylum Hydrothermota; class Tepidihabitantia; order Tepidihabitantales; family Tepidihabitantaceae; genus UBA2258. The sequence goes on along the minus strand of CAZVCQ010000258.1, from coordinate 557 downwards.
ACGTAGTGTTGGTCGGACCGTCGATTGCCAGCACGTAACCGTCAGCGTAGTTGGCGACGAATATCTTGTCAGTGGCCGGGTTCACCGCTACGGCGCACGGCTCCGAGCCGATGCTCCACCGCAGCCGCGTCGTGTCGTTGGTCGCGCCGTCGATTACGGTTACGTCGCCGCCTCGGCGGTTCGTGACGTAGACCTTGTTTGTGACCGTGTTCACCGCCACCGCACAGGGACCTGAGTCCGTTGGCACCAGCGCCGTCAGGTTGGTCGCACCGTCGATCACGGTCACGTTGTCGCTCGCCTCATTGGTGACGTAGACCTTATTAGTGGCCGGGTTCACGGCCACCGCGCAGGGGGAAGCGCCCGCGGTTATCACAGTCGTGTCGTTAGTCGCGCCATCGATCACCGTCACACTATTGCCACCCGAGTTCGCAACGTAGACCCTGTTAGTGGCCGCGTTCACCGCCAAGGCGCATGGAAATGAACCTGCTGGCACCGTGGTTGTGGCATTGGTCACGCCGTCGATGACCGTCACGTTGCTGCTCGCCTCATTCGCGACG
>CAZVCQ010000257.1:0-5006 GCA_964626085.1 uncultured bacterium | reverse complement strand
CCTCAATCAGCTTGATGACCGGGCCGAGCGTATCGGCATCAAAGGCGAACTTGGCGCCGGCCGCCGCGTAGAGCTCGGACAGCGATTTGGTTCCGCCGAACGCGAGCGCCTTGCGGTACGCCGCGACCGCCGCGCCCTGGTCTTTGAGTGCGTTGGCCCAGACCTGACACGCACCCAGTTGCGCAAGCCCGTACTCGACGTAGTAGAACGGCACGAGGAAGATGTGGAGCTTGCGGTGCCAGCCGGTCGCGACGACATCCTCGAACCCGCTCCAGTCCACGCCGGCCATCAGCCGATTCCAGAGCGATGTCCACTGCTTGTCGCAGTTCGCCGGCTCCATCGCCGCCTCCGGGTTCTCGTAGACCCAGTGCTGGAACCCGTCGACCACGGCCATGTACGGCCAGAACAGCACATCCTTCTGGAGATTCTCGGTCACCGCGCGCCCCGCGTCAGCGTCGGAATAGAACCCACCCGCACTCTTCGCGAAGTACGGCGCGGCCAGAAGCTCCATGCCCATCGAGGCGACCTCGGCAAATTCGAGTCCGGCGTGGCGCTGCTGGAACCACGGCAGGCACCGCGCTTCGAAGCTGTGGCTGGCGTGGCCGCTCTCGTGGACGAGCGTCATCACGTCGCCGTGCAGCCCGACCGCGTTCATGAATATGAATGGCAGCTTCACCGCGTCGTAGGTCGCGCAGTAGCCGCCCGGCGCCTTGTTCTTCCGGTTCTCGAGGTCCAGCGTCCCCTCGTTCATCATCGTCTGGAAGTAGCCGCCGAACTGCGGGTCGACCCGCGTCAGGATGGAGTGGACCCCGGCCTTGAACTCGTCGACGTTCTTGAACGGCGCGAGCGGCGCACGGCCCAGCGGGTCTACGTCCTGGTCCCAGGGCTTCAGAGCTGCGAGCCCGAGCTGCTCCGCCCGCCGAGCGTAGATGCGCGAAGCCGCCGGCACGACCGCCTGCTCGATCGCCTGCTTGAACTGTTTGCAGTTGTCAGGGGTGTAATCGAACCGGTGCATCTCTTGCCAGCGGAACGAACGGTAGTCGGAGAAGCCCGCGTTCGTCGCCATCTGGAGCCTGAGCTTCATGAACTTCTGCCAGAGGCCGTTGATCGCGTCCCGGTCCTGCAACTGCCGCTCGGCCGACAACCGCCAGGCCTTCTCACGTCGTGCCCGGTCTGTCTCCATCAGGACCGGCCGCAACTGCGTCACCGTGACTTCCTTGCCTTCCCACTGCACGGTCTGGCTGCCGGTTATCTTCCCGTACTCGGTACTGAGTTTGGCGTCCTCGACCTGCAAGGACAGGTTGGCCTCGCGGTAGATCGCGGCGTCGGCCTCCATCCGGCGCAACGGCCGCTCGAACCCGGCCGGCTTCAGCCCGCTCTCGAGCAGCTTCGTCTTCAGCTTCTGCTCCGCCTCCGCCGACTTCGGGTATATCTCTTCGAGGAAACGGTTGAACTTCTGCTCCGCCTCTTTGTCCGCGGTGTTAACGTCCTTGGCGATACTGAGGCGCGTTCCGACCTCATCGAGCCGGTCATGGAACCGGGTCCAGTCATTCAGGAACGTCTCGACCGTCGCGGCCGACAGGTCGCGTCCGGCCAGCTCGGCATAGTACGGCTCGAACTGCGACCATGCCCAGCCGAGCATCTCGGTAGCTTTCTCGGGTAGTGATTTCAGGTTATCCATGGTGTTGCTCCTTTGAGTTCCGACCGGCAATCATGCCCGGTTCTCGACAAGAGTCAAGGCAAACCCGCGGGCCGCTTCCAGCGCGCGCTCAGATAGCGCCTTCCGCTTGTCCCGGCCGCGCAAGCGCTTCACCAACGGCGGCAGCAGACCGAGGTTGGCGTTCATCGGCTGGAAGTTGTCAGTCGGACTCGTGACGTAGTGAAGCAAGCCGCCGAGCATCATTTCCCGCGGTAGCTCGACCGGCTCGTCTCCCCTCGCCAGTCGCGCCGCGTTGATGCCGGCGACCAGTCCCGCGCCGATTGACTCGACGTAGCCCTCCACCCCGGTCAATTGGCCTGCAACAAGCAAGTCCGGTCCTACCCTCGTCTGTAGCGTCGGCAACAACATCTCTGGCGAATCGAGGAACGTGTTTCGGTGGATGCTGCCGAAGCGGAGGAACGCGACCTTCTCCAAGCCGGGTATCATCCGGAACACGCGCTCCTGCTCGCCCCGCTTCAGCCGGGTCTGGAACCCGACCAGGTTGTATATCGTACCGTCGGCGCTCTCGCGCCGGAGTTGCACGACCGCGAACGGCCGCTTGCCGGTGCGCGGGTCAGCAAGCCCGACCGGCTTCATCGGCCCGAAGGCCAGCGCGAGCCTGCCCCGCCGCGCAATCTCCTCGACCGGCAGGCAGCCTTCGAAGAGAGGGACATGACCGAATCCCTTCTCGGGATTCGGATCGTGTCCCGACACCTCTCTCTCGAACTCGTGCACGGGGTGCAGTTCGGCCTCAAGCAGCGCCGTCACGAACCGGTCATACTCCTCCTCTGTCATCGGGCAGTTGAGATAGTCAGAGCCGGCGCCATAGCGCGAGCCTTCGAAGATCCGGTTCATGTCGAGCGACTCTGCTGCAGCGATGGGCGCAATGGCATCGTAGAAGAACAGGTATTCCGTTCCGAGCAACGCCTGCAGCGCATCGGCCATGGGCGACGAAGTCAGCGGCCCCGTGGCCACGACCGTAATCGAGACGCGGGACATGACCGCACTGTCGGACAGGGGCCACCGCGGCCAATTGTCCGACAATTCGGATCGTGTCCCAAGCCCGTCCCGAGTCCCGCCCACCGTCGGCTGGTGCGGGTCAGAAAGCCCGGCCCGCGAGCGGTACCAACCCACTGCCGGCGGCAGAGAACTCACTTCTGCCCGTTCGATACTGACCCCGGCACGGGATAGCTCGGACTGCACCTCGGCCGAGAACCGCCGACGGTCAACAACCAGGGCTTTGCCGCCGGGCACCCGCGCCAGCTCCGCGCATTCGAGCAGGACCGAACCAAGAACCCGCAACTCGGCCTTTAGCAGGCCGTGCGCGTTCTCCGGTTCACCCGACTTGAGCGAGTTGGAACAGACGAGTTCGGCCACGTCGCCGGTCTGGTGCGCCTCGGTCATCTTCTGCGGCCGCATCTCGAACAGCCGCACCGGCACGCCACGCCTCGCGCACTGCAGGGCCGCCTCGCACCCCGCGAGCCCGGCGCCAATGACCCGAACTTCACTCACGCGGTAAGCATAGACGAAACGGGGCAGGCGGCAAGCCTGCCCCGTCGGTGGACTTGGGACACGATCCGAAATCCCAGGAGGATCTCGGTCATGTCCCCGTTAGAAGAGCCCCTGCACCCGCCTGCCGGCCGGGTACTCGACTGTGAACTCGTAGTCGATGGCGAACTTGCCCTTTGGCTCCAGTGTCGGTTTCCAGGTGTAGGTCCCCTTGTCCTTGTCTTCTTCGAGGAACTTCGGCTCGACCTTGGTGACCGTCACCTTGATCTCGCCCTGCTTGGAAACCGGTATCTGCTCCACGACCTTGATGACAATCGGTTTCGAGGTGTAGTTGTCGACCGTCGTACGATAGACGAAACTCTGCTTCTCCGTCTTGGAGAAGAGCCCGCCCTTGGATTTGAAGCTCCTGACCAGCTCCCGCTTCACCTTGACCCGCTCGTCGATGCCGAAGCTCAAGAACGTGGACTCCTGCGGAGCGATGTTCGGCAGCCAGGTCGAACCGGTGTACTCGTCGCCGACGTAGGTGTTGCCGTCGCCGGCCAGGAACACGAAGTCGCTGGTGTTGGCCAGCTTGCCGGTCAGGTACGCCTGCTGTCCCGAACGCGGCAACGTGTAATACTCGAATTCGGCCGGCAGAGCAACCTGCTTCAGCCCGAGCTTCTTCGCCTGCTCGCCCGATTTCAGGCTCACGCGACCCGGGATGACGTACTGGAGCGAGATGCCGGTTTCGACCGGCTGGACATCCATCGCTGAACCGTACTCGGCATCAAAGCCTCCGGATACTATCACAGCTTCTGCCGCGCCCGGCGCGGGCATCACCGTCTTCCGGTATGCGCGCTCCAACTCGAGCAGGGACAAGTACCACGGATTCGGCTCGGGCGGGGTGACACCCAGCACCGGCGTGGTCGTGGAAAGGACGACTCTGACGTTCTGCCAGTCCTCGCCGGTCCGTTGCGCCAGCTTGGCGAAGTACGCTACGTCGACCTTGCTCCCGCTGGGATTCGCCCGCAGCTCGTAGTATGGCACCCAGCTCGCGGCGTTGGCAATCACGTAGGTGAGTTCCACCCGGTAGGTCCCGGTGTCGGCCGAGAAGTTGAACCCTACTTCCTTGCGGTTCTCCACCGCTGCCTTGGCATCGTTGTACTCCCGCCTCGCCGCCTCAACCTGCTTCTGCATTTCCTCCTTCTCGCGAGCAAGCTTCACCTGACGCGTCTTCACCTTCATCAGCTCGTCGCCGACAAAGGCCAGCGCGCCGCGCCACGACTCGGTCGCCACTTTCCCCTGTTGCAACTCCTTGGAGATGATTTCGGGCGCGCCGAGCTTGACCGAATTGAGGAATTCCTCTTTGGCCTTGAGGACCGCGCCCTCGTTGTCGATTCCCTTGAATTGGTCTTCGAGGTCCTGCAGCCGCGCCTGCAGCCGTTTCACCTCCGGCGTCGGCTCGGCCAGATACCCGCGCCGCACCTGTACCTCGCCGACTCGGATTCCCGGCGCCTTGATGCGCACGCTATTGTCGTTGAGTGCTCCGGGCAGGCCGGGAAAGACGAGCTCACCCGGACCGGATACGGTCACGCTTGCCGTTCTCACAACCAGAACCTGGCGCGGGTAGACCACAACCGAGTCCACCTGCGAGCTCACGGTCATAGCCTGCAGTAACAGCAGTATTATCGACATGTGGCCTCCTTACGTTCTCGGCATCATCTGACTAAAGGACAAAATGGTAAGGACAAAGGACTAATCAACAACAAATACGAAAGGACAAAGTCAGGACTCCGCGCTTTCCATTTTGTCCTTGATA
>CAZVCQ010000256.1:0-5024 GCA_964626085.1 uncultured bacterium | reverse complement strand
GGCCGTCGGGCGCGAAATCCAGTCGATCCTGTGACTCAATGTCGGGTTTAGGGGTTGCGCGTGAACTTGACAGGCCGAATTCAGGGTCTATTATTTCAGTGCATTAACTCCCGCCCTTGCTACGCAATGGCGGCTAATTACCACCCGGAGGTTGCTCAGCAACCTCCGGTTTCTTTCAAGAAGGAGGACTGGCGATGGCAGTCAGGGTGTCTATCTTCATAGACGGCAGCAACTTCTACCACGGATGCCGCAACACGCTGCCGGCAGGCACGAACGTCGACTTCGCCCGATTCGCGCGGAAGCTCGTGGGAAACCACCAGCTCATACGGGTCTATTTCTACACCGTAGTCGTGCGGCGCGAGGACGGCGAGCAGCGATACGCGGACCAGCAACGATTCATCGAGAGGCTAAACCATCTGGACTTCTTCCAGGTGAAGCTCGGGCGCCTCATGCGACGCGGCGACACCGTTGTAGAGAAGGGTGTTGACGTGAACATCGCCGTTGACATGCTGAAGTACGCAGTCTCAAACGCCTATGACACTGCGATTCTCGTATCCGGCGATGGCGATTTCGCCACCGCAGTGGAGGCCGTCAAGGACTTGGGAAAGCACGTCGAGAACGCCTACTTCGAGACGGGACGCTCACAGGAACTGCAGCGTGTCTGTGACCGGTTCGTCCGGCTCGACGCCGAGTATCTGCGTGAGTGCACCTTCCAGCCGCGTCAGCCACGAGTGTGACGCTGGCCGCGCGGTCGCATCAGGCGTACCGTGCATGACCATTGGCGACCAAGCCCCGCTCAGGCAATCCCTGCTCGCCCTGTTCTGCTCCATCAAGTGCCCCGGTGAGCTGATACTCAAGCTCTTCGACTTCGCCAAGGACCTGCGTGACAAAGGCGCGGGCGTCATCTGTGGGTTTCACGCGCCGATGGACAAGGAATGCTTCGACATCCTCCTGCGTGGAAAAGGGCCGATTGTCTGGTGCCCGGCACGGAGCATTGAAGGCATGAGACTCAAGCCCGCTTACCGGAAGGCAATTGATGACGGACGGTTGCTGCTAGTCTCGCCATTCCCGGCGAAGCAGCGCCGAATATCGGCGGACAGGGCCGAGGTCCGGAACCGGCTTGTGGTCGCGCTTGCCGAACGCGTCTTCATCGCGTACGCCGACCCGGGCGGCAAGACCGAGCATCTCTGCCGCGAGGTCGTGGCCGCAGGCAAGCCACTGCTCACATTTGAGAGCGAACGTACCGCGAACCTGCAGGCCATCGGGGCCAAGGTTCTTCCCGTGGACGAGATGGCGACCGTCGGAGGGAAATGGTGACGCAATGCGAAACCCTGCCTGCCCAGCGCTTTGGGGAAGGGATGAAGGCTGAGGGATGAAGGCGGAAGGAGGAACGAGGAACGAAGAACGAAGAACGAAGAACGAAGAACGAGAAAACCCCCTCCCGCCAATGGCCAATCCAGCCGTCGCCCGGACCGGCCCGCACTGAGAAGTACAGCATCCACAAGCTGAAATAGCCCGCGCGAAGGTTGACAGCGGCGCGCCCGCGCAAGTTACCAGCCGCACCACTTCCGATTTCCGGCGGCGGTTGATCTACCGAGTGGCGATTGGCGAGTGCCTGCGGGCGTCATGTCTGAGTCGGTCTTGTCCGAGGGCAGGTCTAGCGGGTTTCCGGCAGGTGGCGGGGGCTCAGAGGGATTGGCGATTGACGATTGCCGATTGGCGATTTCAGGATACCTGCCAGCATCGAGCTTGATACGCCGAAGTACAGGCGGTAGGACCAGAGCGGATGGAGGCCGAAGCCACATCCGGCGAAGACGCTGACCGGTAGCAGGTGCGACAGTATCAGGTCGGTTCGGAGTTCGGCGCCGACTCCGACGCGCGCGCGGGACAAGAACAGGCTGTCTTCAACTCGCAGAGTATCCCATGCCGCTCCGAAGTCAGCGAATGCGGCGGCGTTGATGTTCTGCAAGAACAGCGGGCCGGTGCCAATTCCACGTTCGACCCACCAGAGCGGGGCGCGGAACTGGAGCCCGGCTGCAAGCACGGTGCGCGCTGGCTCAGACTCTTCGGCGTAGCCCCGCACGCTGAGCAGACCCGGCGCATTACCCAGAGCAAAGGCGTCTGGTGCAGCCTCTCCGAATGCGGAGCCGAGCACCAGCTTCGAGCGGAGGCTCCACGTTTGCGGCGGGTTCCCGAAGTACTGAAACCAGTAGCCGAGCGTTCTCGTCAGGTCCCGGTCAGAGAATAGGGACTTCGATTCCGCGTCGGTGTGAAAGCCGATGACCCGGCCTTCAACCGGTGCTACGCAGAAGCGATATTGGTGGGCGTCCGAGTAGGTCCAGTCCAGGTTTGCGCGCGTAGATAGCCCGCTCGGGACACGATCCGAATCGTCGGACGATTCGGTCATGTCCCTTAGTGCCGTCAGGCCGAAGTCGAGCCAGCTCGAATGCCTGGTGGCCTGGAACGGCAACTCGAAGTTGATGCTGCCCTTTTGTCCGTGCAGGTCGAGGTCCGTCGCGAGGCTGATAATCGGGCGATAGCGGCGCAAGGTGTAGGCGGCAGACAGGAACGGAGTAGAATCGCTGAATCGGTATCCGCCGATGAGTTGGTACTGATGGAACTGGAGCGCGTCCCATCCCAGCGTGAAAGCGCCGAGTTCCTGCAGCTGCATCTTGTCAGAGAGTGCAGCCCACGGCAGCCAGAACGCAGGCAGGAGGCCCGGGAAGGGGTTGTAGTAGTAGAGTCGCGTGTTGGCGGAAACAGGGGACAGTCCCTCCGAGTGCGCGGCGCGCGGGACAGTCTCCGTTTGCCTCGGGACACGATCCGAATTGTCCGACAATTCGGTCATGTCCCTTGGCAGAGTGTCGGTGAAGTCGGGGGCAGGCTGCCAATGGGCCGAGTTGAAGTCGGTGACCGCAATGTCGTAGCCTGAAGCCGAATAGCTCGTGACGGCAATCCGGCGATTGTCGGGGGAGATGGCCGGTTCGAACACGCCGTACTGGACGTTGGTGACCTGGAATGTCTTGCCGGTCGCAAGCTGGTAGGCGTAGAGGTTGAAGACACCGGTGCGGTCCGACGTGAAGAAGAGGAACTTGCCCGTCCTGGACCAGGCGGGCGAGAGGTCGCTGGCGCGGTCGTGAGTCACTGGAACCGTCCAGCCGGTGCGGCGGTCAACCAGCTCGATGTCGGCGTACCCGCCGGGACGGCTGACTCCGACTGCAATCCACTTGCCGCCCGGCGAAAACCGGGGGCTGTGATACGCGGTGTGGTCTTCGGTTTCGGTGAGCTGAGATACCTTGCCGGTCCTGAGGTCGAGCAGCTTCAGGTCGTTCTGGCCGCGGCCGTTTGAGACGAAGACGAGCAGGGACGTGTCCGGGGCGAAGTCCGGGTCCCGGGCCCGCTGACCGTGCGTGAGCTGGCGCACGCTGCCGGACGAGATGTCGAGCGCGTAGATTTCAGTGTGCTCGTAGTAGTTGCCGGTGCGGTTCAGCTCGGCAAATGCGAGCTCATGCCCATCCGGGGAGAGTGACAGGTTACCAGTGACAAGACCCCGGTGCAGCGTGAATGTACGGCGAGTCGCGGTTTCGACGAGCTTGATTGCCGGGAACTCCCGACCGGTTTCCGAGATGTAGTAGAGCCGCGTGCCGTAGCGCGACCACAGCGGCGAACTGGTTGAATATCCCTCGTGCGTAACCTGTTGGATCTGGGTCAGCGGCTGCATCTGCAGCAGTGCGGCAGTCCGTGTCGCTCCGGCGATGAGGTCGTCGCGGGTCTCGTTCCATGCGCGGTAGATGTTCCGACCCAGCGTTCGACGGGCGTAGAAGTTCTCCAGGAACGGGAATCCAGCCGAACGTCTGCGGTTGTAGCGGTCCCAGACTCCGGAGTCGGACCGGGCGACCGCGTCGCCGTGCAGCCATGAACCGTAGAGGTAGGGAGCTGATCCGCCGGGGTAGCGCTGCAGCTCGTAGGTGCCGCAGCGGTCGACCGGCAGGAGCCTCTTCGAGTCCGCGGCTGCGCGCGCTATCATGTCATACTCCGCACTGCGTAGACGGCCGAAGTCGGAGAACCTCGTTTCGTTGTACACCGCGTAGCCCTCGTTGAGCCACGTCGGTGCGAGCGCGTTGGGCATGCTGATTCGGCCGAACACATGGCGCAGCGCCGCGGGGACGCCCGCCACCTGGTCAATCTGCAGGATGTGCGAGTACTCGTGGAGGATGAGGGTGCGCAGCCAGTCGCCTTCGTTCGACTTGCTGCCCCCGGGCGGGGTCGGGATGATGGTGATGACATTGTTGGGGAACGGCGCGGCCCAGCCATTGAAGTGGTCATAGAAGTCGGCGATGACAATCTGGGTTCGCGCCCGCGGAGTCCAGCCCACGACCGGCGTCACAGTGGCATGGACTTCCTCGGAGATGTCCGCGACTTCTCGCGCCAGTCCGATGTCGGAGCTGTCGGGACGGCCGCGACAGGAGAAGTGGACGTCGAAGTGGTCCGTCTCAAGCGTGTACCAGCTCAGGCGTGGGTCAATGGTCATGCTACCCGGTACTGCAGCGAACCCCCGGTCGGGACACGATCCGAATCGTCGGACGATTCGGTCATGTCCCTCTGTGTACCTGCTCAGGCGCGGGTCGATGTTGATGCTGCCGGGAACTTGGGCAGAGAGGAGCAGGGGGAATAGGAACACATGGACAGAGAAATAGAGGGACAAAGGGAAGGAGATGCGGAGTCCTGACACTCGGTCCCTTGATCCCTTGATCTCTGGATCCTCTGTCTAGAGCAGAGACAGGCGTTTGATGAGCATGGTGGCGTACGAGCCGGGTGGCAGGAAGAAAGAGAGCACGAGCTTCTTGCGGCCGGGGTAGATGTCATCGGGTTCGGGCGAGGATGCCTTCAGATGCTCTGGCACGATCACGGCCTTGCGTGGGTAAGCCTTGAAGAAGACGCCATGGACCCGGACCTTCATCTTCAGGGTTTCGAGCGTCAGTCCGTCGCGGCTGAGGACTTCGGCGGCAATCCGTGCTATCCGC
>CAZVCQ010000255.1:0-5034 GCA_964626085.1 uncultured bacterium | reverse complement strand
TGTCCGGGCTCTCGCCCAACCTCAAAGCCGCGCTCGTCGCGTCCGCGCTCCGGGAGCATGCGGCCGAGCTTCCGGTCAACTTCGCTGTCATCACACCCGGCGGCGTTCGGATTAGAAAACCGACCGCCATCTAACCTGCCGCCGACTCGCAACCAGTCACTCGTCCCTCTCGCCCCGCTGCACCTGTGTGCCGTCTACTGAATGCTGACTACTGCCCGCCGTCCTCGCCCGAATCCGAACCGAGGTCTTCGATGTCGTCGCTCCGACACAATAGGCCGCAAGCCGTCAGCCGTAAGCCGTAAGCTGTCACGCGCTCTGCGCCCGCCGTGCTCGCCGCAATCCGCACGCAAGTCTTCGGCGCTGTAGCGCCGACGCCCTAGGCGCCGGGCGCACATACCCGGCGGAATAGCCGGAGGAGCCGAATTGTAGGTAACGCATCGGTATATGAAGTGCGAAAAGAAAGGAGACCGCATGAGAAAGATCATATGCCTTCTGCTGGCGGTGGGCATCGCAGCGACGCTGCTGGCGGACGTGAGAGTCCGAGCGTACCACAGGTCCGATGGGACGTATGTGCAGAGCCATTGGCGCAGCGACCGAGACACGAAGTTCTGGAACAACTACAGCTCTTGGGGAAACTACAATCCTTATACCTTCGAACGCGGGTATCGACTGCCCACTTGGAGCGACTACACTCGGCGTCCGTCCTATTACGACTACACGTATCGGCCGAAGCGCCGGTAGCCAGTTCGTCCACGTCGCCAGCCCGATGTGGGCCGTCGGGCTGGCGACTGAGCGTGCGGTTTGCCTTGACATAAGCCGGTCGTGCCATAGATTAGCCTTGGTGACGGGCGGCGCAGCCGTCTCGGCACAGAGAACGCGACGTATGATCAGGAGGTAGGTTATGTTACCAAATCCGACCGCTCTAGCGAACCATGGCCGTCACTTGGTCGTCACTTTGGCCACGGTTGCGCTACTTCTGGTGGCTCATCGGGCAGTCGCCTCGGACGCCAGTACGCCTCAGGCCGAGGCCATCGGCAAGGCTGCTCTGCGCATTACGGGGCAATCCAGCCGAGTCCAAGCTACATCATTCGAGAAGACCGTTCCTCCCCTCGACACGAGCCGGGATGCCAGCGAACCGATACTCGCAGCCCTGGGGTCGGCGGAATTCCTAGGGAAGATGTCGTCCGCACTGGCGCGGAACAAAGGCACAAGGCCCGTGGGGTTCCGAACCGACTCTCTGGGAGCCGGCACTACCAGGCAACTGTCCGGCGCTGTTGGGCTCTACAAGAGATGCGCACCAGGAGTGGTCTTGCTGGTCTCACCTGATAGCGCCTCGCTTGGGGCAGGCGCTGTGATAAGCCGCGACGGCTACATCGTTACCAACTGGCACGTGGTCGACGGCAACAACAAGATGTTGGTCTGGCTCTACGATTCGAGAGTAACATCCGCTGATGCACTACGGCCCAGTAGCTGCTTTGTGGCCAAGGTGATCGCGGTTGACAGGACTCGCGACCTTGCGTTGCTGAAGCTGAATTCGGCTGGTTTCCTCTCGGTGTTGCAGCCAGGAACGGACAACCAACTCGCGGTGGCCCAGGACGTCTTCGCAATAGGGCACCCGAAGGGTTACATCTGGTCGTTCACCTACGGCGCAATAAGCCAGCTAAGGGACAAATACAAATGGTCCTACGATCAAGCGACATCGTTCACCGCTGACGTCGTTCAGACGCAGACGCCCGTTAACCCAGGCAACTCGGGGGGGCCGCTCTTCGACGACGAGGGGCGATTCATCGGTATCAACTCCTTCAGGGTATCGGGTGAAGGGCTCAACTTCGCTATCAGACTCGGGGAGGTCAACCAGTTCATCAGTGATGCCAAGGCGGGCAAGTACCCAGCGGTCGCGCGCGCCAAAGCCACCTCCACTGCGTCGAAGAAGCCCAAAGTTGAGAGTTTCGACTCTGACGGCGATGGCAAGGTCGACTCCTACGGCGTCGACACCGACAAGGACGGGTACTATGACGTGATAGGCCATGACACAAACCAGGACGGGACGATCGAGTACTTCCTAGAGGACACAAATGGCGATACGCGGCCTGATGTGATGACGTTCGACCTCGACAAGGACGGGACCTTCGAATCGTTCCTGATAGACACGGACTACGACGGCAAGTGGGACACGGTGGGCGTAGACAAAGATGAGGATGGGCTGCCCGACGAGTTCGCGCCATACACCGGTTAGTCGGGTCGTCGGTCTTCTCCTAGCGAGCGTCTTTCTTTTCATATGTGCGGCGTCGGCAAACGCCGCATCATCCGTAGCCAGCATCGACGAGCTTCTCGATGCCGCCAGGGCTGCGGTTTCACATCGGGACTACGCGCGGGCCTTGGCCCTCGCGGACAGCGCCATCCGCGCGTCTGAACGACAAGGTGAGTTCTACCGCGAGTCCGTGGGATACGAAGTCAAGGTGGCATCTCTCCTCGTGGCGGGTCGACACAGGGAAGTCGATTTCGTCGAGCAGGATGTCGCCCGCAGACTTGAACAGGCCGTCGCGCGTGGGTACACGTCGGGAGCAGTTCGCGCTTCCCTGTGCCTTGCCCACATAGCCATGGCGAGGGTTGCCGCCGGAGAGATGCAGACCGTGGACGCCGAGCGATTGCTGTCAGAAGCAGTCGCGAGGGCTGGAGGTGAAGAATACGCTCCGGTCAGGGCTGGCGCCTACTATGACCTTGCATCTCTGGCTTCCATGTCGGGCGACCGCCTGATGGCGCTGCACTACTGCGGGGAATCTGCACGCGAAGCACAAACGTCCGACGACGATCACATTGCCAGCAAGGCAAAGACGCTGTGCGACGCAGTCGCGTCTTTCACAGCACCTAAGCCTCTAGCACGCGACGGCCGCTGCCTGCTACGCGAGCCAACGCTCAGTGAATCGGACCAAGACAGCGCGGCGCGGGCTTTGTCACTGTTCTTCTCCTGTCGGGACAGTGAGAAGGTCGGCAAAAAGCAGATAGCTGTTGAGTACGGCATGGAGGCGTTAAGGCTGCTACGGAAACTAGGCTTGAACGATGATGCCGTCCTCGTAGCGGACTTCATCTGGCCGGTGCTTCACGGCATAGGCGACACGACACGGCTCCTGTCTACGATCTCATTTATCGAGCAGCAACTGGACAGCGTCTGCGAAGTCGGTTACTTCCACCGGGCAGTCTACGGCTTCTCCCTCTACTACCGAGCAGTCGCTCAGCCCTGCGACTATGTCCGTGCAGATTCGATACTGCGCAAGGGGTACGATCGAGCGGACCCGTGCAGTGAACTGGCGCTGCTCTACCTTGGAGAGCGAGCGGGTGTTAGTCTGATGACGCGTGATCCCGAGAGGCGACGCGTGTTGCTGGAAGAGGCACGCAGGGTGGCGAATCGCATTGGTTCAGAGCAGCTTGGCGACATCTACTTGAAGCTCTCAACCCCTTGGCTGTATCCTGGACACTTGACGGAGAAGGGGCGTGCGTACGCAGAGAGTGCTCTAGTCTGGTACTCCGCCAGACACGACACGAACGGCGTCAGGCGCGCCCGCGAAGAACTGGCGGGTGCTGACCGAAGCGGGTCACCTGAGGGAACGGACGAGGCTCTTGGTCGGCTGCCGCGACCTACCACCCGTGGCGGAAGTGGCCAGGCCGCGGTTGAGTGGACCCGCGCCGGGCCACCGGCTACAGCGGAACCCTTGGAGATTGGCGGACACAGCAGGGACACGACCGGTGCGAGCACCGTGGGGCAGGAGGTAAGCCCGCACGACGCTCGCGCCGAGATCGATTCGACGCTGCGTACCATTGACGATAACCTACGGGGTGGGTCGCATGAACTGGCCGCTCTTCAGTACCAACGCGTCGCCAACCTCTACAATGGGCTACGGGACTACAGGAACGCCGTTCTTTTCGGGCAGAAGGCCTTGGCAATCTATGAGCAGATTGCGGCTCGGGTCGGCGACTCGGCTGCTGCAGAGAACAAGGCCGGTGTTCTTAGTGACCTAGTCACGTTCTACCTGAATCTCGGCGAGGTGGAGAAGGCCAGCGAACTGGCTGCGCAGGCAACTGCCCACCCAGCAACGGGCGATTTCTATGACTCCAATGCTCGGATCATACAGGCCTTGACTCTGTTGCGGTCCGGCAGGTACGACGCAGGGGCGTCGATGGCCGAACAGGTTATCAAGTCGTGCCGCGAGCCGTACGTCCGAGCCTTGCTGGCCATCATGCTGTACGAGGTTGCGTGGGCGCGCAGCGATTCCGCCAGTATGACCCTGTGGAGACAGACCATTGTTGCCAATGGGATCCCGGATTCCATTGTGAAACTGGACCCGCCTTTGATGCTCTGCATGAAGGCAATGCAGTCCTACTTCCGGTCGGACTTCGCCGCGTGCGCGAAGCAACTCGACGCAGCCAGAACGGTGGTTCATCAGCGCCAACCAGTGGATTGGGACGCGCTCGCCACTGTCTACAAGTTCTGCTCACTGTGCTACGTCTACGCCGGGGATTGGCGGAGAGCTTTGGTCGCCTCCGACAGCGCGTTCTATTACTTCGACAGGAACTACGCTTCGCTACGGGACATCGCTGCTGTCCGCGGATACACGGCGGCAGCCAGCGTACAACTGCCACTACTGTCTCTCATCGTCGCGAGGGCATACGAAAAGAACCGCGACCCGTCGATCATCCAGCGCTTCGTTGACGTTACTGAGAAGGTATCCGCGCGTTCGTTTCTCGCCGCCATGGCGAACAAGACTGACGAAACCACATGCGGCACTACTGTAGAGGCATCGATTCTCTCCGCGCGCATGGCCGCCATCACATCTGAGCTGACCGGGGACCTCCAGGATGACACAAGGCAGGCTCTGCTCAAGGAGCGGGACGGCGTGTACTCGGAACTGACCGCACTAGATCGCCGCTTTGCGGGTGAGGACACCGGCGCGTACACCACGGCTGCGGTTATCCCCGTGGACGTTATTACCCGGAGTACAAAATAGCTTGCATTACAGGGCGGCATAACGGACGTGC